>NZ_JBFUEO010000025.1:0-52929 GCF_056403935.1 Pedococcus sp. P2_E4
CGCCCGCGACGGGGTGCGCTCGCGGTGCGGGTCGCCGGGTCGGTCGCCATGAGCCCGACTGTATGCCGTGTGCTCACCAGCTCCTCCCTCTCTGCGACTTTGTATCCGCAAAGCCGCATCCGCCCCCGTTGTTGGGGGACGGATGCGGCATTGTGTAGACGAAGTCGCCGGGTTGCTGGTCGGTCAGGACAGGGGCAGGCGGTGCCGGATGTCGCCCAGGCCGCGCGCGACGAGCAGCTCGCCGCCGGCGGCCAGGCTCGCCCAGGCGTCGGCCGCGGTGTCCCAGCGGCGCCACATGCGCGGGTCCGTCGTCACCTCGACCGTCTGTGACTCACCGGCAGGGACGTCGACGGTGGTCCAGCCGACGAGCCGTACGGGCTGGTCGGTCTCGATGGGCTGCAGGTAGACCTGCACCAGCTCACGGGAGTCGCGGACGCTGGTGTTGCGGACCGTGACCGACACGGTCGGCGCGGCACCGTCCGTGGGGCCCACGAGCTCGGCGCGCTCGTAGTCCCAGGCGCCGTAGCCTTCGCCGGCTCCCAGCCAGTACGCGGGCGCGTCGGCCCGGCCCGCGTGGAAGCCGCGGTAGCCGATGAACGACCCGTCGGTGTACTCGAGCTGCAGGTCGGTCGGCTCGACGACCCAGGCAGGGACGGCCTCGTCGGCGACCGGCCACGTGGTGACGAGGCGTCCTGCTGGCTCGCGCAGCCCGAGGAGCGCGTCGGCGACGGCGTCGCCCCCCTCCTGGCCGGGCAGACCCACGACGAGGATGGCGTCGACGTCCTCGGCCCACGGCATGAGGACGGGGGTCGAGGCGTTGACCACCACGACGGTGCGCTGGGCCACCGCGGCGACGGCGCGGACCATGGCGTCCTGCTCGCCGGGCAGCGCGAGGGTGGTCTTGTCGGTGCCCTCGGTCTCCTGTTCGGGGGTGAGGCCGACGACGACCACGGCGAACTCGGCCGCTCGTGCTGCCTCGGTCACGGCGTCGAGGGTCTGCTCGACCGGCGCCGGGACCGGGCCGGCCACGAGGGCCTTGATGCCCATGCCGGAGGCGATCGCGTGCGACAGCGTGCTGATCTTGCCGTCGGGACCCGGCTGAGCCTCGGTGCGGACGACGGTGAGGACCGCCTCGACCAGGGCCCCGGCGGGGGCCTCCGTGTCGGTCCACCACACCGGCGGCTTCAGCATCGACTCGCCCGGGTCGGCGCCCTCGGCGGCCAGCTCGACGGCGCCGACCTCGGTGCCGTCGACGGTCACGCGCCAGGTGCCGGTGCCGCTGACGCCGACGCGCACGGGGCCGCCCTCGACCAAGGTCGCCGACAGCCGCAGCTGCTCGGTCGGACGCGGCAGGGTGTCGTCCCAGCCGGTCGTCACCTGGCTGTCGCCGGAGTGCTCGGCCAGCATGACGACACCCTCGGCGTCGACGTGCTCCACGTGCAGCCCGGGCTCGCCCGTGTGCGGGTCGCGGATGGCCGTGGCGAGCGCCGGCAGCGGGCGCTCGCGGACCTCGACGCCGTCGACGACGGTCAGTCGGTCACCGAGCTGCTCGCGCAGTCCCTGCGCGATCGAGACCTGGTGGGGCGGGTTCACCTGTGCCGAGCCACCACCCATGCAGACGGTGTCGACCCCGTGGCGTCCGATGAGGGCGACCGACCCGGTCGTCGTCAACGGCAGGACGTCGGCCTCGTTGCGCAGGACGACCATGCCATCCGTGGCCAGCCGCCGCAGCTGCGCCCGGCGCTCGGGGGCATCGGCAGCCAGGGAGTCCGTCGGCCAGGCGCGGTGCGCCTCGGGACCGCCGAGGGCGCCCACCCGCTCGGCGAGCAGGAGCAGCCGGGTGAGGTGCTCGTCGATGACGGACTCGTCCACGGCGCCGGAGCGCACGTCGGCGACGAGCGCCTCGCCCCAGGGTCCGTCCGGGCCGGGCATGACGAGGTCGAGCCCACCGAGGGCGGCCGGTGCCGAGGTCTTGGTCGCGAACCAGTCGCTCATGAGCAGGCCGTCCCAGCCCCACTCACCCTTGACCACCTCGTTGTTGACGTGACCCTGCTCGGTGGCCGCGACGCCGTTGACGTCGTTGTAGGCCGCCATGATCGACCAGGGCTGCGACTCCTCGACGGCGATCTCGAACGGCAGGAGGTAGACCTCTCGCAGCACGTCCTCGGCGACGACGGAGTTCATGTAGTTGCGAAGGGTCTCGGACTCGTTGGCCACGAGGTGCTTGAGGCAGGCGCCGATTCCCTTGGCCTGCAACCCCTGGACGTAGGCCGCGGCGAGGCGGCCGGTCAGCAGCGGGTCCTCGGAGTAGGCCTCGAACAGCCGCCCGCCCAGCGGGGACCGGTGCAGGTTGATGGTCGGGCCGAGCACCACGTGGATCTGCTGGCGCTCCGCCTCCTCGGCGAGCATCTCGCCGACCTCGCGGGCGGTCTCCTCGCTCCACGCGCTGGCGAGCAGGGTGGCGTTGGGGAACAGCGCCACGTGGTCACCGCCGGTGAACTTCAGGCCGCGCACCCCGGTGGGGCCGTCCGAGAACGCCATCGGCGCCAGGCCGATCGAGTCCTCGCCGTGCAGCGTGAACGAGGTGGCTCCGGTGAGCAGCCGGACCTTGGTCTCGAGGTCGAGCTGGGCGATCAGGGCGGAGAAGTCTGTGGAGGTCACTGAGCCAGTGTCGACCTCGGGTGCGATTGCGTAAATAGATACACCTAACTATTTCGCCATCCGAGACGAGTGGGGACTGGGCGCGCCCGGGCGCCCGGGTATGCGGTGGGGTCGCCTCGGTGCGTCGTGTCCCCGGTGGGGTCCGTCCGGTTCATGCCGCCGTCGCCGCTGGTTGGCATGATGGCGACGTGTCCACCATCGTCTTCCTCCACGCCCACCCCGACGACGAGGCCTCGCAGACCGCGGGAGCCATGGCCCGGGCCGTCAGCGAGGGGCACCGCGTCGTCACGGTGTTCGCCACCAACGGGGACCACGGCGAGCTGCCGGCTGTCGGGCTCCCGGAGGGTGAGACGCTGGTCGAGTGGCGCCGGCGGGAGGCGCAGGCCAGCGCGGATGCCCTGGGCGTGCAGCGGATCGCCTGGCTGGGCTACGCCGACTCCGGCATGACCGGGTGGGAGCAGAACTCGCACGAGAACGCCTTCCACGTCGCCGACGTCGACGAGGCAGCGAGCCGGCTCGCCGCGATCCTCGACGAGGAGCGTGCCGACGTCCTCGTCGGGTACGACTGGCACGGCGGCTACGGCCACCCCGACCACGTCAAGGTCCACGCCGTCGTCCACCGTGCAGCCGACCTCGCCGCCCGGCGCCCGCGGCTGCTGGAGTCGACCATGAACCGCGACATCGTGCGCGGCGTGTTCCAGGCTGCGGTGGCCGCGGGCGCAGAGGACCAGGCCTTCGACCCCGACAGCCCCATGGACGACGGCAACCCGCTGGGCACTCCCGAGGCCGACATCACCTGGCAGGTCGACACCAGCGCGTTCCTGACCCAGCGACGGGCCTCGCTCGAGGCTCATCGCAGCCAGGCCACGGACATCGAGGGCATGCTCTCGATGCCACCGGAGTTCTTCGCGATGTTCTTCGGCCGCGAGCACTACGTCGAGCCCGGCATCGACAAGGAGCAGCACCCGACGATGCAGGTCGGCTGGCCGTTCGGTGGCTGAGCCGGCCACGGCACTGGGGCCCGGCGCCCTGCTGCGCCTCCCGCAGGTGGCTCGACTGCTCCTCTCCGCCCTCGTCGGCCGCCTCCCGAACGGCATGGTGCCGCTCGCACTCGTCCTCTTCGCCCGCGACACCGGCAGTGGCTACGGCAGGGCGGGCCTGCTCACGGCCGCATACTCCCTCGGCTGCTGCCTCGGCGGACCGGCCCTGTCGCGGGTCATGGACCTGCGCGGACAGCGCGCAGCGCTCGTCCTCGGTGGCGTGGTCTCGTCAGCGGCGCTCGCGGTGCTGCCGTGGGCGCCCGCGCGGGCGGCCCTCGTGGTGGCGCTCGTCGCTGGCCTCGCGACCCCACCGCTCGAGCCGGCGTTGCGCACCCTGTGGCCCTCGGTCCTCTCGCCCCGGCAGGTGCCCTCGGCCTTCGCGCTCGATGCCGCCGCGCAAGAGCTGATCTTCGTCCTCGGCCCGCTCGTCGTGCTGGTCGCGCAGCTCGGCGGCAGCGGCGGCGGCCTCGTCGCGGCCGGGGTGGTGGGGATGGCCGGCACGGCGTGGTTCGTCGCCTCACGCGCGTCCGGTGCCTGGGTCCCACCCGTCCACGAGGACCGGCACTGGCTCGGGCCGCTGCGCTCGCGGCGGCTGTGCGTGCTCTACGCGTCGATCGTCATGGTGGGCCTGACGGTCGGGGTGCCCGCGGTGGCGCTGGTCGCCTACGCCGAGGAGGCCGGCGACCGCGGGCTGGCGCCGTGGTTGGTGGCCGCCAACGCCCTCGGCGCCTTGGTCGGCGGCGTGGCCTACAGCCCGCGCGCGCCGCACCGCGACCCGCGTCGTGACCTGCTGCTCGGGCTGGGGGTGCTCGTCGTGACGTATGCCGCGCTGGCCACCGTCCCGTCGGCCGTGTGGGTGACGGGCTTGCTCACCGTGGCGAGCGGGGTCGGGTTGCCCCCGGTGCTGACCTGCGTCTTCCAGCTCGTCGACCGGCTCGCGCCCCCGGGCACGACGACCGAGGCGTTCGCCTGGCTGATCTCCGCGTTCCTCGTCGGCTCGTCCGTGGGTGCTGCGGCGGCCGGGGCGTTGTCGGACTCGGGGCGGATCGGGGGAACGTTCCTCATGGCTGCTGCCGCCTCGCTCGTGGCGCTCACGATCGCTCGCACGGTCGTCAGCCGGGGTGTCGACGACCCCGCCCTCAGAGGTGCTTGAGCGCCTCCCGCCGGCTCAGCCCGCTCATCCTGCCGTCGTACTCGGCCACGGTCGCCCGCACCCAGTCGGCGTCGGTGCGCGCGTGCTGTCGCAGGGCCCACCCGATCGCCTTGCGGATCCAGAAGCTGGGGTCCTCGAGGTTCGGCTCGATGGCGGCTCGCAGGAGGCCGAGGTCGGTGCGGTCCTTGAAGGTCAGCTGGCAGATGATCGAGGTCCGCCGGAGCCAGAGGTCCTCGTGCTCGATCCACTGCTCGACGACCGGCGTGACCTCTGCCTTGTGGGTCAACAGGATCGGGCCGATCCGGTTGCTGGCGACCTCGTCGACGTGGTCCCACCAGGCGCCGGTCACCACCAGGTGGCGGTACAACGGCACGGTCTCGGGGTCCTGCCACGCGCGGTAGGCGCGGTGCCCGGTGAGGGCCGTCGCGGCATACCTCTCCTCGCGGTGGGTGGCCTCGTCCCACAGCTCGCGCACCGCCCCTTCCCACTCGTCGCGCGTGGCAGGTTGCAGGTCGGGGTCGGCGAGCAGCGGGCGCAGCAGGACCTTGAGCTCGGGGGAGGTGATGCCTCGGTAGGGCATCGCAGACTTCATGTAGGCCTGCTGTGCGGCAGCGCGCTCGGGGTCCCCCGCGCCGGCCAGGGCAGACCTGATCGCAGGCACGACGGGGTGTGTCACGGGAGCCAGCATGCCTGTCGCGGCTGGTCAGTGGTGCCCGGGGACGTCCTCAGCGCCCTCCGGCAGCGCCGGGGTGCGGACTGCCAGGGCGACGGCGACGACGGCCACGCAGAGGGCTGCACCCACCCCGAACCCCCAGGCGATGCCTGAGCTGAGCGAGTCGAGCGGGGTCCGACCGTCGGCGGCGGCAGCGGCAGCCCGGCCCGCCATGACGCTGACGACGATCGCCGTGCCGGCTGCAGCGGCGACCTGCTGCAGTGACCCGAGGATCGCGCTGCCGTGGGAGTAGAGGTGTGGGGGCAGCACGGACAGCCCGGAGGTGAACACCGGCGTGAAGATGAAGGCCAGCGCCGCCATGAGCACCACGTGACCCGCCAGGACCAGCCAGGGCGACGTGTGCGGCCCGACCTGGGTGAACAGCGCCAGGTCGACCATCATCACGACCGCGCCCGGGACGACCAGGCGCGGGGCACCGAGCCGGTCGTAGAGCGCGCCCACCCGCGGCCCGAGCAGACCCATGGCCAGCCCGCCGGGCATGAGCAGCAGACCCGTCGACAGGGTGCTCAGCTGCAGGACGTCCTGCAGATAGAGCGGTAGCAGGATCATCGCGCCCATCATCGCCATGAAGGCCAGGCACATGACGCCCAGCGCGATGGTGAACGGGGCGAAGGCCAGGGTTCGCAGGTCGAGCAGGGGAGCGCCGTCACGCTGCAGCCGCAGCTGGCGCCAGGCGAACGCGGCGATGGCGACCACACCGAGGACGGTGACCAGCGCCGGGGGCACGGTGTGCGTGCCGCGCGAGCCCTCGCCGAGACCACTCAGTCCGTAGACCAGGGCGCCGAACCCGACGGCCGAGAGCACGACGCTCGAGGAGTCGATGCGGCTGGCCCGGGGCTCGCCGATGTTGACCAGCTCGCGCAGGCCGAGGGCCGTCACCGCCCCGGCGATGGGCAGGACGACGACGAAGATCAGCCGCCACGACCCGAGCTCGAGGAGCAGCCCCGAGACGGCCGGGCCGAGGGCCGGTGCCACGGACATCGCGAGCATGACGTTGCCCATGACCTTGCCCCGCTCGTGCACCGGGACCAGCGTCATCAGGGTGGTCATGAGCAGCGGCATCATGACGGCGGTGCCGCTGGCCTGGATGACGCGGGCGACCAGCAGCACGGAGAACGCCGGGGCAGCGGCGGCAAGGGCCGTGCCGGTGAGGAAGAGCCCCATGGCCAGGGCGTAGGCGGTCCGTGTCGTCACGCGCTGCAGGAACCAGCCGGTCGCGGGGATGACGACCGCCATCGTCAGCATGAACGCGGTCGAGAGCCACTGGGCGCTCGTGGCTGGGACGGCGAACTCGCGCATCAGCCGCGGGATGGCGTTGACCATGATCGTCTCGTTGAGGATCACGACGAACGTGGCGAGCACCAGCAGCCGCAGGACGCTGGTGACGTTGACGGCGGGGGCTCCCTCAGCTGTGTCGACCGTGGTGGCCGTGGCTTGAGTCATGGGTGGGTCCTTCGGAGTGGGAGGAACTGGTCTCACACCGTCAGACCCGGGTCGGCGCCGGAACTCATCGGTGGTGGGCGTCCGCCATTCTCACGGTCGGCACTGACAGCCCTCAAACCCTTTTCCCAGCAGCGAATCTGCCCTACTCGTCGCCGCGCAGGGTGAACGAGCGGAGCCGGTCCCCCGTGAACCACACGGCGGCCAGGGTCAGGATGGCGCCCGCGACGATCGGGTAGGCCAGCCCGGTGGTCGCACCGGTGACGTGCGGGCTGATCTCGGCTGCCAGCCCCCGGCCCCACGCGCCGATCGCCAGCCAGCGGATCCCCTCGAGGAGGTTTCCGAGCAGGCCCTCCCACAGGAGGGCGAACAGCAGCCCGATCACGACGGCGTGCCGGGTGAGCGCGGCGAGGCCGAGGAACAAGGCGCTGTATGCCGTGCCCGCCAGCAGGGCGCCGCCGGCCCAGGCGAGCGCGCGGCGGGGGTCGGAGGAGTCGAGGACGAGCCCGGTGACCAGCAGCGGCAGGGCACCGAGCGCGGCAGTGGCCGCCCAGGCGGTGGCGTACTTGCTGATCGCGACGACGTGCCGGCTTACCGGCTTGGAGAGCAGGTAGACGACCGAGCCGTCGTCGATCTCGGGGCCGAGCACGGCTGCGGCGGCGAGCAGCGCGACGATCGGCAGCCCCAGCGTGAAGCCGATGCCCACGACCTCGTCGTAACCGGAGCCCTGGTCGGTGAGCAGCCGGACCATCACGGCCAGCGCCATGGTCAGCCCCGGCACGAGCAGGAGGACGATCCCGCGCCGGCGGCCGAACAGCGCCTGCGCGGACAGTCGGACGATGGTCTGGTTCACCGCTCAGCCCCCCACCAGATAGGCGAACACGCTCTCGAGCGACTCGTCGGTCGGCCGCAGCTCGAGCACCCGGATGCCCTGGTCGCGCGCCAGGCGGGGCAGGCGCACCGCGAACGCCCCGAAGTCGGAGACCGAGACCGCGAGCCCTGCTGCGGGAGCACCCAGCGAGACCCCGACCACGGACGGCTCGGCGATCAGCGCGCTGGCCAGGGCGCGGTCGTCGTCGCTGGTCACGACGTACTGCACGGGACGGTCCGTCATGAGCCGGCGGATCTGGCCGAAGTCACCGGATGCCGCGTGCCGGCCCGACACGACGACCTCGATCTGGCGGGCCACCTGCTCGACCTCCTCGAGGATGTGCGAGCTGAACAGCACCGTGCGCCCCTCGGCGCCCATCTCGCGCAGCAACGTCATCAGGTGCAGGCGCTGCCGTGGGTCGACGCCGTTGAACGGCTCGTCGAGCAGCAGGACCGCAGGGTCGTGGACCAGGGCCGAGGCGAGCTTGACCCGTTGCCGCATGCCCTTGGAGTACGTGCCGATCCGGCGACCTGCGGGCTCGGTCATCTCGACGACGGCCAGCGCCCGCTCGGCGGCGGCGCCGGGGTCGGGGAGTCCCTGCAGCTCGGCGTTGGCGCGCACGAACTGTCGCCCGGTGAGGTACCCGAAGCTCACCTCTCGCTCGGGCACCAGCCCGATCGCGCGGTAGACGCCGGTGTTGCGCCAGATGGTCTGACCTTCGATCGTGACGGTCCCGGCCGAGGGCGCCAGGAACCCGGCCATCATCGCGATGAGGGTGGTCTTCCCGGCTCCGTTGGGTCCGAGCAGCCCGGTGATGCCGGGGCCGACGGTCATCGAGATGCCGTTGACTGCCACGACGTTGCCGTACCAGCGGGAGACCGTGTCGAGCGTGATGGTGCTCACCCGGAGGCCACCTTGCGGTAGCGCCAGAGCAGGCCGCCCACACAAGCGGCCGAGATGGCCAGGAACACGAGCACGTAGGCCGCCTGCATGCCCGTACCTGTCGGCGGGGCCATCGGCATCTCGCCGTCGGCGAACGCGTGGGCGACGCCCCGGTACAGCGAGTACGGGGAGAAGAGCCCGGCCACCTCTCCGATGTCGGTCCTGCCCTCCTCGCCGGAGATGCCCTGCACCGCCATGACGATGCCGTTGCCGATGAGCAGCACCGCGATCGTGGCGACCACCGCGAAGCCTCGCCGGGTGCTCCAGCTCGCGATGAGCCCTGCGACGCCGGTCAGGCTGAGGGCGAGCAGCACGGCGACCCCGACGGCGCGGGCCGTCGCATCGACCTGGTCGCTCACGTCCAGCCCCGCCAGCAGCGCGAAGACGAACATGAGCAGGATCGGCAGCAACAGGAAGACCAGCGTCGCGAGCAGCAGCGAGGTCCATCGGGCGAGGGCGTACGTCCCGGACCGCAGCGGGCGGGCGAGGTAGAGCGCGATGGACCCGTGCCGCAGGTCGCGGGAGAACATCACGGGGGCCTGCGCGGCGACGAAGATGCCGAGGATGACCTGCGTGACCGAGGCGTACTGGGCGTAGCCGATGGGGAGCTCATCGGCCCCGGTCAGGACCAGGACGCCGACCATGATCACCGCGGGGAAGACGTTGAGGGCCAACAGGATGAAGGGCAGCACCTTGGACTTGGCCGACCGCCCGAGGCCGAAGGTGTTGCGGAAGCCTGTGAGCACCAGGGCCCGCGCAATGGCCTGCTCGCCCAGGCGGGGTCCGGTGTAGGGGCGGTAGCCGAGGTCGTGGATGACGCTGCTGCCGGCGGGCGTGGCCGTGGTCGGGTCCGTCATCGGGACTCACCCCCGACGGCTGCGGGCTCGCTTGCCGGCGCGGACGCCGCAGCCGGCTCCTGCTCGGCGAAGACGTCCTCGATGCGGTGGTGGTCGGCCTGCACCCGGACCAGCCCGAGCCCGAGGTCAGTCGCGGTGTCACGGATCAGGTCGTGCACGTCCGTGCCCCCCGCCCCGTCGACCACGAGCATCGCCCCGCGCGGGGTGACCGCGACCCCGGCGTCGGCCAGGGCGGCCGCCATCCGCGCCTGCGCGTCGTCACCGAGGACCTCGACCAGCAGGGCGCCGGTGAGGTCGAGGAACTCGTCGGTGCTGCGGGCCTGCAGCAGCCGTCCACCGTCGAGGACCACGACGTTGTCGCTCACCCGCTCGAGCTCGCCGAGCAGGTGCGACGTGACGATGACCGCGATGCCGAAGTCGCGGCCGATCCGCTGCACCAGCCCCAGCATCTCGTCGCGGGCCGCCGGGTCGAGGCCGTTGGTGGGTTCGTCGAGCAGGACGAGGCGCGGGTCGTGGGCGAGCGCCTGCGCGAGCTTGGCCTTCTGGCGCATGCCGGTGGAGTAGCCACCCATCGGCCGATAGCGCTCCTCGGCCAGGCCGACGTGGCGCAGCACCTCGGCGGCGCGCTCGCGGGCGGCGACCCGCGGCAGCCCGGACATCATCGCGAGGTGGACGACGAAGTCGCTGGCGCTCACGTCGGGCGGCAGGCAGTCGTGCTCGGGCAGGTAGCCCACAGCGGCACGGATGGCGCCGCCCTCGGTGGCGATGTCGTGCCCGAGGACCTCGGCGTGGCCGGTCGTCGGCGGGATGAGGCCGAGCAGGATCTTCAGGAGCGTGGACTTGCCGGCTCCGTTGGCGCCCACCAGGCCGGTGATCCCCGGCAGGATGTCGACCGTCAGCGCGTCGAGGGCCAGCACCGGACCGTAGTCCTTGGTGAGTCCCTGCGTGCGCACGACTGGTTCCACGCCCGTCACGCTAGCCGCGGTGTGCTGGCAATAGGTGCAGGTTGTGTGAAGGTCCGGGGGAGATCAGGGACAACCCCGGGTCGCCGCCGTTCGCGGACGCGGCGCCCACACGGCATACCCCTGCGGCGCCCCCGTATGGCGGGTGGCTCAGGCCGCGCCGTAGCGCGCCTGCGCGCGGGCGCGAGCCTTGATGGCCTCGACCTCGCGGTCCTTGGGGGGCGCGCTGGTGGTGAGGTGCTCGAGCAGGTGCTGGGTGGCGTGCGCGACCTCGGCGACGGCCTCGTCGAACGCGGCCTGGTTGGCGGCGCTGGGCCTGGTGCTGCCGCTGACCTTGCGGACGTACTGCAGGGCCGCGGCCCGGACCTCGTCGCTGGTGGCCGGCGGCTCAAAGTTGTGGAGCTGACGAATGTTTCGGCACATGTCCGTCAGGCTACGTCGGACAAGTTGGACACGCCCGAACCTTTCCTGAGTCCACATCCAGTGGACGACGTCTGTGCAGGTCAGAGGCTTGCAGCGCGACGGGCCGTCGCGAAATCCACAGGCTTATCCCCCGGCTGTGCACAAGTGACCCGGGCGTTGCGCACACCTTGTCCACAGCCTTTCCACACCCCCGATTCGAACGCCGGGCTCTCAGCCCACGTGGTCGCGCGAGAACTGGTCCCGCGGGAGCCGGTCGCGCATGGATGCCAGCAGCTCGGGGGTGACGGGGGTCAGGGGCGGGCGGCTTTCCGGTGACGAGATCAGGCCCTGGCTGGCAAGCCATGCCTTGAGGGGAACCGGGTTGGGCTCGTCGAACAGGAGCGGGATCCAGGGGCTGAGCTGGTTCCAGGTGCTCAACGCCTCGTCACGACGTCCAGCGGTGAGATCTGCGAAGACCTTGACGAACAGCTCTGGCACCACGTGGGCTGCAGCGAGGACGCCGCCGGCTCCGCCCAAGGCGACGCACAGGAAGAAGAGGTGGTCCTCGCCGGTCATGACGGCCAGGCGTCCAGCACCCTCGCGGATCAGCTCGAGGCTCTGCTTGATCTCGCCCGAGGAGTCCTTGACGCCGACGATGTTCGCGTGTCGGTCGGCCAGTGCGAGCAGCGTGGTGTTGGAGAGGTTGACGCCGGTCCGGTACGGGATGTTGTAGACGATGATGCCCCGGTCGGTCTGCTCCGCCACGGCGTCGAAGTGGGCGCCGAGCCCCGCCTGGCTGGGGCGGTTGTAGTAGGGAGCGGTCACCAGGTAGCCGTCCACGGGGAGCCGGTGGTGCCCCGCGACGTCTGTGGCGACGGACCTGGTGTCGTTGCCGGTAACGCCCAGGTAGATCGGGAGGGACCCGTCCAGCGTCATCGCCACGTGGTTCACCACGCGCTCGACCTCGCCGCGCGACAAGGTCGGCGACTCCCCGGTGGTGCCGGCCAGCACCACGCCGTTGATCCCTGACGTCCGGTACCTGTCGAGGAGTCGCGACAGTGACGCCGTGTCGACCTCCCCGTCCTCGAACGGGGTCACCAGCGGCAGGAGAACCCCGCCCACGGCCTGTCCGGTGATGGTCACTCGCACTCCTCGTTGGTGGTGTCTCACAGTCGCGGTCGCTGAAACCCGCACTGGGACTTGAGATTTCGCGCACTCGTCGCTCGTGACTTGGTACTGGAACCGTGGCTCCGACACAAGGCTTCGGAACCGGCGTCTCCTGGAAGCTCCGCGACTTGGGAAAGTCTTTACCCGACGCACGGTCAAGGTTGCAGGGCACGCCGGGCATGTGCACCATGTGCCGTTCGCCGTGGAGGGATCTGAGCAGGACGGGGGTGGTTCACCGATGAAGTGGGCCGAGCTGTCCTTCCTTGCGGTGCGTGGTCTCAGCGCGGCTGCCTACTTCCTGCTCGTGCCCTTCCTCGCCCTCTGGCTCATCGACCACCGAGGACTGTCGGGTGCCGGGGCGGCGACGGTCGTCGCGCTGTGTCTCCTGTTCGGCCGCATAGGCGGGATGCTCGTCGCGCGGCTCCTGCACAGGGTGGGGCTGCACCGCTCGGTCGTCTTCGCCTACGCGGCCTCCACGGCGACGGTGTCCGCCATGGCCCTGTATCCCGGTGGGAACCTGGCCGTCTGGATCGTGCTGGGCTCCCTCTTCGGTCTGTCCTTCTCCTCGGCGACGGCTGCCCTCAAAGCCCTGGTCGTCGTCGCCTATGCGCCGGAGCAAAGGCTCTGGGCGTTCTCCCGGCTCTATCTGGCAGTCAATGCCGGCGCCCCGGCGGGGATCGCGGCGGGGGGCTTCCTCATGGCACACGGCCCCGGCTTCTTTGCCTGGGCCGCCACGGTGCTCTACGCGTCCGCACTCGTCCTGCTCAGGCTCGTCCCCGCGGATGCCGAGGAGGAACAGCAGTCACCGCCCGAGAGTTCGGTGGCGGGCGGCCGACTCCCCTTTGGGCTCTTCCTGCTCTTCACCGGCATCACCTGGGTCGCCTACTCCCAGGTCTTCAATGTGCTGCCGACCTTCTCGGCTGACCGGGTGGGCACGCAGTCGATCTCCTACCTGTTCATCCTCAACTCAGCCCTGGTCATCGTGCTGCAGGCGCCGATCACGGGCGCGGTGGAGCGACTGAGGAGGTGTCGCCCCGGCCTGGCTGCTCGCACGGTCCTACCCGTGGCGCACCTTGCACTGGGGGTCTCCTTGTTTGCGTTCGGCTTCACCGGTCGCACGTCACTGGGCGTCATCTACTGCGCGATGGCCCTCTTCACCCTCTCCGAGCTGGTCTGGGCACCGGCGTACGACTCGGAGATCCCGAACGTCAAGGGTCGCCTGTCGCCGTTCGCGGCCTACGGGATCGCCGGTGCTGTCCGGGGCGGTGCAGAGTCCTTGGGCTCGTGGCTCGGGATCGCCTCGGCCACCTCCGCCCTCGTCGCGTGGCCCCGGAGCGCACTGCTGTTCTGGGTGTCCTCGGGCGGTCTGGTGGCCGTCGCTGCCTACTTCCTGTGGAGGGGCGTCGCTGATCCCTCCGCGAGGCGCGCGCCGGCAACCACCAGCCCGACCGAGTCCTCGAACGTCGGTGAGACCGTCAAACCGTCTTGACGAGGATGGACGCCTCGACCTTCTCGGCCAGCGCGTGCAGCTCATGGCGCGTGGGTGCGTCCACGACGAACGTGAGGACGCGGTCGAATGACCTCTCCAGGGGGCCGATGGTGTCGCCGACGGACTTGTCGCACATGATGACGCGCAGCGCGGGGGGCGCGTCGGCGCGCGCCTCGGCGAGCTCCGGCCACATCCAGGTCTTGGCCACCCAGCTGACCTCGGTGCCCAGGTCCCCGACGGTCGAGACCTCGGCGAGGGTGCCGGGTGGGGGGACGACGTACACCTGCTTGGCGAACCTGGCAGGGCTGGGGTAGGTCACGCGGTTACCCAGGGCGATGTCCACGATCGCGGCCGCCAATGACGCGCCGGTGGCGAGGTTGTAGAGACTGACGATGCTGTCGCCGGGAAAACGCGCCGCGATCTCGATCAGGTAGACGTTTCCTCCCGGGTCGATCTTGTACTCGGCGTGTGAGATCCCGTTCTCGAAGCCGAGCCGGGTGAGGATGCGTTCGTTGGTGTCGACGAGGGCGCGCGTCTGCCACTCGGGAAGGTCAGCAGGGAACTCGTGCCCGACCTCGACGAAGCCGCCGCCCACGTACTTCTGGGTGACTCCCGAGAAGATGACCTTCCCGCCCTGCACCAGGGCCTCGACTGACACCTCGTTGCCGCTGATGTGTTGCTCGATGAGGAGCGTCTCGTCCGCAGGGTAGGTCTGGATCTGCTCACTCAGGTCCTCGACCGATGAGAAACGGTAGACGCCCGAGCTCGAATTCCGTCCTACGGGCTTGACGATCCCGGACGACAAGGCCGCCGAGGTGATTGCCTCCTCGCGCTGCGTGGGGGCAACCCTGCGCCAGCGGGGCGAGAACTCCTCGAGGTAGAGCCTCTGCAGGTGCTTGTTCCTGCACACCCTGCCGGCGCGGAGGCCGGGGGAGGGAAGGCCGAGGTAGTCGTTGACGATGATCGACGGCTCGACGAAGTACTCGCCGATCGAGAAGCCTCCGACGATGGTGTACTCGCCGCGCCACGCGGACACAGTCCCGAGAATCCCCTCGAAGTCGGTCCTGTCGTGATAGCCGACGGCCACGATGTCCGACAAGGGGTGCGCCGGGTTGCGGATGAGCTCGGGCAGCTCCCCGTGACGCTCTTGGGGTTCGGTGATGACCAAGGGTTTGAGCCCCCTGTCGCGCAGCGCCTGGTACAGCTCGGGATAGCGGGTGAGGACCTTGTTGCTCCCGTAGAGGAGGAAGGCTCTGGGCCTGAGTGTCTCCGTGCGTGGCCCTGTGGGCGTCATCGCGTGCAGCCAGCCTCTCGCTGTATGGGGAGGCCGCGACACAGGTGCGGCCCGACGGTTCCGACGCGTCGACGAGAGCAGGCCCACGTGCGCCGTGGACCTGAGGTCGAYAGTCATGAATCGACCGAGCCGCCGGCGAGGTTAGCACGCAGGCGCCGGTCGGCTCATGGTGGAGCTGAGCCGTGAGACACGCCCGAAAGTATTTTCAGTCCACAGGTGGATCTGGGCGTTTGCGCAGGTCAGGCGTGGCTTGGCGACGTCATGCGGGCAGCTGTCAACAGGTCCTCAACAGACTGTGCACAAGGCATGCGGGCGTTGCGCACACCTTGTCCACATCCTGTCCACACGGCTGGTTTGAGTGCCCCCTCGACCGGCCCTACGGTGAGCGGATCACGGGTTCACGCGGCGGGCGTCGGCATGGGTCAACGACCTTGTCACCGCCGACTGATGTACTCGAATCACGCAGGTGTTGTTTCGGGTCCGTGGTGACTGACGCAGTGAAGGGGTTGTGCGGGTGTCGCTTGCAGAGTTGAGCACGAGCGCGTTCAGCTCGGGCGGCGACGGTCCCCCCGGCGGCAGCGACCGGGTCCCGCCCCAGGACCTCAACGCCGAGCAGTCCGTGCTCGGCGGCATGCTCCTGTCCAAGGACGCCATCGCCGACTGTGTCGAGGGCCTGCGCGGGCAGGACTTCTACCGCCCGGCCCACGAGCTCATCTACGACGCGGTGCTCGACCTGTACGGCCGCGGCGAGCCCGCCGACGCGATCACCGTCTCCGACGAGCTGTCCAAGCGCGGCGACCTGCAGCGCGTCGGCGGCCAGGCCTACCTCCACCAGCTCATCCAGGCCGTCCCGACCGCGGCCAACGCCGGCTACTACGCCGAGATCGTCCGGGAACGGGCCGTGCTGCGGCGCCTCGTCGAGGCCGGCACCCGCATCGTCCAGCTCGGCTACCAGCAGGGCAACGGCGACGTCGAGGACATCGTCAACGCCGCGCAGGCCGAGGTCTACGCGGTGGCGGACAAGCGCGGTGGCGAGGACTACGTCGCCCTCGGTGACGTCCTCGAGGAGACGCTCAACGAGATCGAGGTCGCCGCCGGCCGCGACCCGGGCGAGATGATGGGTGTCCCCACGGGCTTCCTCGAGCTCGACGAGCTGACCCACGGCCTGCACCCCGGTCAGATGATCGTGCTGGCCGCCCGGCCCGCCGTCGGCAAGTCGACCATGGGTCTCGACATCGCCAGGGCGGCGGCCATCAAGCACAAGATGGCCACGGCCGTCTTCTCCCTCGAGATGAGCCGCTCCGAGATCACGATGCGCGTGCTCTCTGCCGAGGCGCAGATCCAGCTCCAGGACCTCCGCAAGGGCACCATCGGCGACGCCGGGTGGAAGAAGCTGGCCCGCATCATGGGGCAGATCTCGGACTCGCCGTTGTTCATCGACGACTCGCCGAACATGTCGCTGATGGAGATCCGGGCCAAGTGCCGCCGGCTCAAGCAGCAGCACAACCTCAAGCTCGTCGTCATCGACTACCTCCAGCTGATGTCGTCCGGCAAGAAGGTCGAGTCCCGCCAGCAGGAGGTGTCCGAGTTCTCGCGTGCCCTCAAGCTGCTCGCCAAGGAGCTCGAGGTGCCGGTCATCGCGATCTCGCAGCTCAACCGTGGTCCGGAGCAGCGCACCGACAAGCGGCCCCAGATGTCCGACCTCCGTGAGTCCGGTTCCATCGAGCAGGACGCCGACATGGTGATCCTGCTGCACCGTGACAAGTCCCCCGAGTCCGGGCGTGAGGGCGAGGCAGATGTGATCGTGGCCAAGCACCGAAACGGCCCGACCAAGGACATCGTGCTGGCCTTCCAGGGTCACTACAGCCGGTTCGCCAACATGGCCCGCGACAACTTCTAGACGCGTCAACAGGATCCGTCAGGAATCGAGAAGCGTCGGTCACCGACTCGCTCGTAGCGTGTCTGGCATCGATGAGGCGGTCGACCAGAGGACCGCCTCGACCAGGAGGTCCGAAGAAATGAGTCCCACGATCAGCAGTCTGGTGATCCCGGTGTCCGACCTTGACGCGACCAAGGCCGTCTACACGGCGTTGCTCGGCTCACCGCACACCGACGAGGCCTACTACGTCGGGTACAACGTCAACGGCTTCGAGGTCGCTCTCAACCCGGCGGGCGCCGGTGGTGGACCGGTGGCCTACGCCGATGTCGACGACCTCGACGCCACCCGGGAGACCCTGCTTGCGGCCGGAGCCACCGAACGCGACGCCCCGCGTCAGGTCGCACCGGAGGCGCGGGTCTGCGTGCTGACCGACCCGGACGGGAACCCCATCGGCCTGCGTGGGAAGTAGCGGGACCAGCCTCGCCCGTTCCGCGCACCGGATCCACCTCGGCAGTCCCACACCGCCCTCGGGTCACGTTTCGCCGTTCCGTGCGTCCTTCAGGGAAACAGCGACGCCAACTGGTGGCACGCAGACGCGCGAGAGGGCGAGTGTTCGTGGGGAGCATGGGGGCACAGGGGGTTCACAGCCGACGCGCCGCCGCAGACGTGGAGGCACGGGTCGCAGAGTTCTTCGAGGCGACCGACGGGCGGGGCCTGCTGTTCGACCACGTCGCCCGCCTGCGGCTGGAACGGGCGCGATCGGTGACGGCACTGCTGGACGACCACGAGTCCCCGACCCGCGTCGCCAAGCTGCTGGGCGTCCCCGTCGACGAGGTCCACGCCATGCACCGCCAAGCCGCCCAGGCTCCAGCCACGATGACGGTACGCGGGATGGGCGCCCGGTGATGCGGTTCCTGTTCCTCCTGCTCTTCGCCCTGGTCTTCGCGGCGGTCATCACCACGGCGGTCGTCGCCCTCATGACAGGGGGCGTCGTCGCCCTGCTCGACTGGGCCAAGGCGCGGCGGCGCCCCTGAGGCCCGTCTCGAGGCCGGTCCCAAGGCCGGTCCCAGGGCCAGTCCCAAGGCTGGTCCCCGGGGTCCGGTCCCGGGGTCTTGTCCGGGAGCTCACGCCCAGATCGCGGCCGGTATGCCGTCCGAGAAGGTCTGCGGCGGGTCTGGCAGCGGGCGAGCCTCACCAGCGGTCCGCCGGGCTGCCGTCCACGCGGCCGCGCAGGCGTCGAGGACGTCGTCGGCGGCATACCCGCTGCCGGTGAGGACCGAGGGTGAAGCGAGCCCGACAGCGGCGAGCGCAGCGAGCCTGGCCGCACGTCCCTCCTCGGTCTTCTTCCCGGGCGCGATGGGGGCCCCGGCCATGACCGCGAAGCTCAGCTCGGGGTGCACCTCCATGACGATGAGGGTGGGTCGGGTGCGCACCCACGCGTCGACCTCGAGGATCTTGGCGCGCAACGCGAACGCCTGGGCGCCGACCCCCTGACCCGTCAGCGCTCGGTTGACGGTATCCGCCTCGAGCCGGGACGACTGCGTGTACGCCGCCCGGGTGAGCGTCGTGAACACCGAGGAAGCCTTGACCTTCAACGCAGTTCGCGCCAAGGCGTCGGCCTGGCGGGTCGAGGTGTCGGGCAGGCCGATGGGGATGTCGATGGCCACGACCTGGATGTCGACCGACTGACGCACCGTCTCGACGAGGTCTGCGATGGTGGCCGCGACGGCGATCCGCGGCCGAGGGGCGCCCGGCTCCAGGATGGCTCCGACCCACCCCGCCGAGCAGGCGTCGACGCCGAGCACGGGCACGCTGACCTCGACCGGAGGCGCGGGCGAGGGGCCGCCTGTGGACGTCACCGCCCCGGCCCCCTCGGTGCGGAGGCCGTCGAGGTCGACCCCCAACGCGTCAGCCAGCCGGCGCACGGCGGCGGCCAGGTCAGCGACCGCCGCGAGGACCTCGGCCGAGGGCCCAACCCGCTCGTCACCAGCCATGCCACCACCTCCCGTCGTGTGCCGGGGTCACCTGCCGACAGCGTGTCACGAGCCCGACCTTGCCGGCACTACGAGCCCGGCCGCGCCGACCCCACGGGCGCGTAGACTCGCAGGACAACAGCTGCCCTGGACCCGGTGGCCTTCCACCACCGAGGAGTCCGAGATGAGCAGCCTTCCCCTGCCAGTGAGCGCGAAAGCCAGCGCGCAGCACCGGCTCTATCCCGACGTGCTCGCCGCCGTGCGCGCCGCCGGTCTCATGGACCGTCGCCTCGGCCCGTACGCCGTCCTCTTCGCTGCGAACCTGGTCGGCCTGCTCGTGGTCGTCGGCGCGATGGTCGTCTGGCGCGACTCGTGGTGGCTGCTCCTGGCGGCCGCCGTCCTCGCGGTGGTCTCGGTGCAGATCGGGTTCCTCGGACACGACATCGCCCACCGCCAGGTCTCGCGCCGCGCCCGGACCGCCAACCTCCTGGGCCTGCTGCACGCCAACCTGCTCAGCGGACTCAGCTATGCCTGGTGGCTCGACAAGCACAACGCCCACCACGCCAACCCCAACGACCTGGACACCGACCCCGACGTACACGCGGGAGTGCTGATCTTCGACGCCAGCCAGGCCGTCGGCCGGCGAGGGCTGTTGGCGTCGGTCACCCGGCACCAGGCCTGGCTCTTCTTCCCGCTGCTGACCCTGGAGGCGGGCAACCTCTACCTCGCGGGTCTGCGCGGGCTGGCCCGCCCCGGCTTCCGCCACCGCCGCAGCGAGCTGGTCCTGATCGCCGTCCACACGGCGGCCTACGTCTGGCTGGTCGTCGCGACGACGACGTGGGTCCAGGGGCTGGTGTTCGTCGCGGTGCACCAGGGTCTGCGCGGGCTCTACCTCGGCGTCTCGTTCGCGCCGAACCACAAGGGCATGCCGGTCCTGTCGAAGGCCGACGAGGCCGACCCCTTCCTGCGCCAGGTGCTCACGTCGCGCAACATCCGCGGTGGGCCGGTGGTCGACTGGGCGCTGGGCGGGCTCAACTACCAGATCGAGCACCACCTCTTCCCGAGCATGCCGCGGGCGAACCTCCCCCGGGCGCAGCAGATCGTGCGGTCGTTCTGCGACCGTCACGACGTGCCGTACGTCGAGAAGGCAGCCGCGTCGTCATACGTCGATGTGGTGCGCCACCTGCACGAGGTGGGTGCACCACTGCGCCTGCGAACCTGACCCGGCAGTCGCCGGTCACGACCCGGCCCCGACCCGGCGCGGACGTGCGTGGGGTCGGGGTCGACTCAGGGCGGGCCGCGGCGGCCCTCGATGGCGAGCCGTCGGTCGAGCACTGTGGCGAGGTAGTTCATCTGCTGCACGTGCGCCGCGTCGCCGTCGGTCTGGACCACGGCCGGACCCACGTGGTCGGTGATGATCGCGACGGCATACCCGTCGACGATGCCCAGCTGCCGGGTGACCGTGTCCGCACGCAGCCAGCCACCCTTGAAGGCGCTCGCGCCGATGCTCCCGAGCCCCCACTGGTGGGCCGGGATCGGGTGCATCACCGAGAGCAGGTACGAGCTGCTGGCCTTGGAGACAACGCGTCCTGAGGCCAGCGCGGCCATGAACCGCACCTGCTCGCGGATGGTCCACTGCATCCCGCCCTGTGAGGTGTCGGGCGCCACGGTGCGGGTGTCGCCGATCGACCGCAGCACCCGGTTGATCGCCGCGCCCGGGCTGCCGGGGATCGAATCGCGCAGGGCGATGACGGCGTTCATGTCGGAGGCCGTGAGGGCTGCCGTGATCCAGCGCCGCTGCTGCGCGGTCGCCCTGGTCGGGTCGCCGTCGCAGACGGTGTCGAGGAAGGCGGCGACCACCAGGACCTTCGAGGTCGACCAGGCCTTGTAGCTCGAGACGCTGCCCTCGACGGTGACGTTGCCCGGGTCGGACAGCGGCGCGAAGGCGAAGGCGTCGTTCGGGTCGCCCTTGAGGCTGGTCCGCAGTGCGCTGCTGGTGGGCTTCTTCGAGGTGGTGGCCGGCTTCGGGGGCGTCGTCCTCGGGATGGCCCTGGTGGTCGTCGTGGTGCTCGTCGTGGGCGTCGACGGGGTGCTGCTCGGGGTCGTGCTCGCACCGGTCATCGTCGCGGCCTTCTTCGGCGCATCGTCCGCGCACGCGGCCAGCGCTAGGCATGCCAGCGCCACTGCCACCACCACGGAACGTCGCATGGTCACTCAGGGTAGCCCCGGCCGTCGCCGCTCCCGACGCAGATCCCAGAGGTAGTGGTCGAAGTCGACCTCCATGTGCCGCCCGAGCCAAACGCGTTGGCGCCGAGCTCACCCGAACGACAGGATCGGGGCCATGGCATCGAAGGCGACGAAGTACCCCGACATGTGGGTGGACCCCGAGGACGACCCCCGAGGCAACGACAGTGCGGGCAGCACCGAGCGCGAGGTCCTGCTCGACTACCTGCGCCACTACCGGCTCACGTTCGAGATGAAGTGCGACGGCCTCGATGCCGAGCAGATGGCCCGGCGCTCGGTCGAGCCGTCGACGATGTCGATGCTGGGGCTGCTGCGCCACCTGGCCAAGGTCGAGCAGATCTGGTTCCGGATCACCATGGAGGGCAACGAGATCCCGCGCCTCTATGTCGAGGACGAACCCGACGGCGACTTCAACGGGGCGGTCCCTGACGATGCGGTCGTCGCCGAGGCCTGGGAGGCCTGGCGTCGTGAGGTCGCCCATGCCGAGGAGTTCGTCGACCGTGCCGAGTCGCTCGAGCTGATGAGCACGCACCCCATCCGTGGCCCGATCTCCCTGCGCGAGCTGCTCGTCCACCTCATCGAGGAGTACGCCCGGCACTGCGGCCACGCCGACCTCATCCGAGAGCGCATCGACGGCCGCACGGGGCAGTAGCGGCCCGCCCACCCCTTCCGGCGCACCCAGGTCACATACCCTGTGCTGCGTGAGCGACGAGGCCGCACCTCCCGACCCGAGCACCGTGCACGACGCGGTGCAGCGGTATGCCGCGATGCAGCCTGAGCTGCGCGTGCGCACGGAGCAGTTCGTCGCCCTGATCACCTCCCTGCTCGACGACGCCGGCATCAACTACGTCAGCGTCACCGGCCGCGCCAAGAGCGTCGCGTCGTTCGCTGCCAAGGCGGGCCGCACCGTCGACGGGGCGCCCGTCTACGCGGACCCGCTGCGCGAGGTCACCGACCAGGTCGGCGTGCGCGTCGTGACCTACCTGCACGGCGACGTCGCCGCCGTCGCGGGCCTGCTGGCCGACCAGTTCAGCGTGCTCGACGACCGCGACATGGGTCGGGAGACGGCGCGGCAGGGCCGGTTCGGGTACTCCAGCCGCCACGTGCTGGTGGCGACGGACCCGACGAAGGTGCTGCCCGCGTCATACGAACCGCTCGAGGGGCACAGCGCCTCGGTGCAGGTCCGCACGATCCTGCAGCACGCGTGGGCGGAGTTCGAGCACGACGTCCGCTACAAGGGGTCCATCCCCGAGGAGCACGTGCCCGACCTCGACCGTCGGTTCACGCTGGCGGCCGGGCTGCTCGAGCTGGCCGACCGCGAGTTCTCCGAGATCCGCGACACCCTGCAGGCGACGATGGGGGGCCAGCGGCTGAAGATCGACGAGGACGACCCCCGGATCAGTGCCTCGGACCTCGCGACCTTCCTGGCCGGGCAGTTCCAGGAGGCCGGCTGGTCCCGCACCGACCACTACGCGTGGATCTCGGGGCTGCTGCTCGAGCTCGGTATCACCTCCCTCGACGAGCTGGGTGGGCTGCTGTCCTCGATCGATCTCGAGGGGATCGACGCCCGGATGGGTTACCGCTACCCCGCTGGTGCGGTACGGCGACTCGACGACGCGCTGCTCGCCGTCTTCGGCAACCGGTACGTCGGGCTGCACGGCAATGCCCACCGGGAACTCGCGCTGCGGGCCCGGCTGGAGAAGATCCGCACCGTCTGAGGTGCCGCCCCGGGGGCGGCAGGGATCGCCGCCGGCGGACACCTGCCATCGGTCCGACGACCCCTGACGGTGTCGGCGCCGAGGTCTAGGGTGCGAAGCATCCGGGAAAACCCGGTCTCTCCAGCCCCCGGCACCCTCCCGACACCCCAGGAGCCCACGATGGCATCGATCCTCAACCCCTACATCTCCTTCAAGGACAACGCCCGTCAGGCGCTCGAGTTCTACAAGGACACGTTCGGCGGTGAGCTCACGCTCAGCACGTTCGGCGAGTACGGCGACCCGAGCCAGCCCGGGGCCGACGGCATCATGCACGGCAACCTCGAGACCCCTTCCGGCTTCCGGCTCATGGCAGCCGACACGCCGCCCGGCATGGACCACAACCCCGGCACCAACATCGCGGTCAGCCTGTCCGGTGACGACGCCGACGAGCTGCGCGGCTACTGGGACAAGCTCTCGTCCGGTGGACAGGTGCAGGTCCCCCTCGAGAAGCAGATGTGGGGCGACGAGTTCGGCATGTGCGTCGACCAGTTCGGCATCGGCTGGATGGTCAACATCGCCGGCGACCAGTCGGGGTCCGCTCCGACGGAGTAGGTCTCGCACCGTCCCTGACCGGTATGCCGTGCGGCCGGGCTCGGCCCCGGCCCGCCCGGTCAGGGGCGCAGCCAGGCGGTGGCGTCGCTGGGCAGGGTGCCGTCCTCGAGCGGGACGCTGCTCAGCAGAACCCGGTCGGCAGGCACCGGCACGGCCTGGTCCGAGAGGTTGACGACGCACCGCAGCGCCGGGCCGCGGTCGAAGTCGAGCACCTCCGGGGTGGACTCGCGCCAGGCGAGCCCCACGGCAGCCAGGCCCTCGGTCTCGCGTCGCAGCCGGAGCGCCTGCCGATACAGCGAGAGCATCGACTTGGGGTCTGACAGCTCGGCCTCGACGGTCAATGCGCTCCACGAGGCGGGCTGCGGAAGCCACGGCTGGACGCCGTCGGGTGAGAAGCCGAACGGTGGTGCGTCGCCGCTCCACGGGATCGGCACCCGGCACCCGTCGCGGCCGCGCAGCTCGCCTCCGCTGCGCAGGAACATCGGGTCCTGCAGCACCTCGTCGGGCAGGTCGTCGACGTTCGGCAGGCCCAGCTCCTCGCCCTGGTAGATGTAGGACCCGCCGGGCAGCGCCAGCATGAGCATCGCCGCGGCGCGGGCCCGTCGGGTGCCGAGCGCGAGGTCCGACACCTCGCCCTCTCCGTCGGTGATGAAGAACGAGCTGGTGGTCTGCCGGCCGTAGCGCGTCACGGGCCGGGTCTCGTCGTGGCTGGTGAGGACCCAGGTGGCCGGCACCCCGACGGGCTCGAACGACGCCAGCGTTGCCTGGATCACCTCGCGCAGCGGCCCGGCCTCCCAGGGTCCCTTGAGGTAGGGGAAGTTGAAGGCGGTGTGCATCTCGTCGGGACGCAGGTACTTCGCGAGTCGCTCCGGGGTGCTGACGACCGCCTCGGCGACGAACACGCGGTCGCCCTCGTAGGTGTCGGCGATGGCTCGCCAGCGGCGGAAGATGTCGTGCACCGTGTCGACGTCCCAGTGGGGGTTGTCGTCCCAGTCGACGGTGCGGAACTGCAGCACCCCGCCGTAGTCGGCGTCCGGCAGTCCAGCCTTCTTCGACATGGCCGGGGCCGCGTCGATCCGCAGCCCGTCGACCCCGCGGTCGAACCAGAAACGAAGCACGTCGTCGAAGTCGGCCAGCACCTCCTGGTTGCTCCAGTCGAGGTCAGGCTGCTCGGGTGCGAACAGGTGCAGGAACCACTGCCCGGGCGTCCCGTCGGGCTCGGTGACCCGCTCCCAGGCAGGGCCGCCGAACGCGCTGATCCAGTTGTTGGGCGGCTCCTCGCCGTGTTCGCCGCGCCCGTCGCGGAAGAAGTAGCGCGCCCGCTCCGCAGATCCCGGTCCGGCCTCGAGTGCCGCGAGGAACCACGGGTGCTGGTCGGACGTGTGGTTGGGGACGAGGTCGATGATGACCCGCAACCCCAGGTCGCGCGCCTCACGCAGCACCGCGTCCGCGTCGTCGAGCGAGCCGAACATCGGGTGGATGCCCCGGAAGTCGCTCACGTCATACCCCCCGTCGGCCATCGGCGAGGGGAACCACGGCGAGATCCACAGGCCGTCCACACCGAGGTCGGCGAGGTAGGGCAGCTTGGCCCGCAGACCCGGCAGGTCGCCCTCTCCGTCACCGTTCCCGTCGGCGAAACTGCGCGGGTACACCTGGTACATCACGGCGGAGCGCCACCACGGCTCCGGCTCCTGGTCGAGTGCCACAGGCCGAACCTAGCGCCCACCTCGACGTTGCGACAGCGGTGCGGGACGCGGTCAGTGCACGACGACCGGGGGCACCCCCTCCTCGTCGAGCAGGTGCGACACCTCGCGCCTGCGTGGCAGGAACGACGCGGGGATCAGCGTGAGCGCCACGAGCACCGCGGCCACCCAGAAGGAGCCGGCGAACGCCTGGGCGGCGTCGACCAGACCCCTGGCGACACCCTCGGGCCCGCCGAGCTTGTCGACCAGCGACGGATCCTGGCGGGACGCGATCGCGGGCAGGGCGATCGGGGAGTCCTTGAGGTTGTTGGTGAGAACCACCGACATGACCGCCACGCCTATCGAGCTGGCGATCTGCTGGGTGATGTTGAGCAGCGTGGACCCGCGCGCCACCTCGTGGTGGGTCAGTGTCTTGAGGGCGGTGGTGAAGATCGGCATCATCGTGCCGCCCATGCCCAGGCCCATGATGAACAGCAGGATCGTGATCGTCCACTTCGAGGTGTCGGCCTCGATCTGGGTCATGCCGAACATGCCCGCGACGATGCCGATCAGCCCGAACGGGACGATGCGGCCGACGGGGATCTTGTCGACCAGGGTGCCCGCGATCGGCATGGTCAGCATGGCGCCGAGGCCCTGGGGCGCGACGAGCCAGCCGGCCGAGAGGGTCGACTCACCGCGGACCTGCTGGTAGTACGTCGGCACCAGGAGCAGCCCGCCGAAGAAGGCCGCCGCGAAGATGAACATCGTGATGATCGAGACGGTCAGGTTGCGGTTGCGGAACAGCCTCAGGTCGAGCAGCGGGTGCTTCGGGCGGAACGAGTGCCACACGAACGTCAGCATGAGCGCGAGCCCGATGGCCATGTTGACGTAGACCTTGGGCGCGTTCATCGTGCCCTTCTGGGGGATGGACGAGACGCCGAACAGGAACAGCGCCAGGCCCGGCGACATCAGCGCCACCCCGAGCAGGTCGAGGGACTCGGTCGGCTCGGTGTGGTCCTTGGGCAGGACGAGGAACGCGTAGATCGCGGCGATGATGCCGAGCGGGACGTTGATCAGGAAGATCCAGTGCCAGCTGGCGATGTCGATGAGCCAGCCACCCAGGATGGGGCCGAAGATCGGGCCGAGCAGCATGGGCACGCCGAGGATCGCCATGAGCCGGCCCATCCGTGCGGGCCCGGCGGCGCGCGTCATGATCGTCATGCCGAGGGGCATGAGCATGCCGCCACCCAGTCCCTGCAGGACGCGGAACCCGATCAGCATGTTGAGCGAGGTCGCGGCGGCACACAGCGCCGAGCCGGCGGTGAACAGGATGATCGCCAGGATGTAGAGGCGCTTGGTGCCGAACCGGTCGGCAGCCCACCCGGTCAGCGGGATGACGGTCGCCAGCGCGAGCGTGTAGGCCGTCACGGTCCACGCGACGGCCGAGTAGTCGAGGGGCGAGGCCGGGTTGTCCGCGAACACACGCTGGAACACCGGCAGGGCGACGTTGACGACGGTGATGTCGAGGATCGACATGATCGCCCCGAGGACGACGACGCCAGCGACCTTGAGCACGGCGGCGTCGATGTTGTCGGGGTACTCCACTGGAGTTGTGGCAGGTGCAGACAACTCGGGTTCCTCTCGGGTGGTTGATGATCCGCGCCCCCCGCGACGTTGCGTAGCGCGCGTTCGAGCCTACGCCCGTCCACCGACAGTGCACCGCCTCATTTTTCGGCGGCAGACCGCGGCGAAACCGGTGCAGGTCAGGCGTTTCCGGCAGCCTCCAGGGCTGCGATGTCGAGCTTGCCCATCGTCATCATCGCGGCGAAGACCTTGCCGGCGCGCTCGGGGTCGGTCGAGAAGATGTTGTCCCAGTCCGCAGGGACGACCTGCCACGAGAGGCCGAACTTGTCCTTGAGCCAACCGCACTGGCTCTCCTGGCCGCCGTCGGCGGTGAGGGCGTCCCAGTAGTGGTCGATCTCGGCCTGGTCCTTGCAGTCGATGGTGATCGAGATGGCCTCGTCGAAGGTGAACTGCGGCCCGCCGTTGAGCCCCACGTACGGGACCCCGTCGAGCTCGAACGCCACGGTGATCACCTCGCCGGCTCGCTCGCCGCTCCCCTCGGGGTAGCGGGCGATGGTGCCGATGCCCGAGTTGGGGAACACCGACGTGTAGAACTCGGCGGCCTCCTCGGCCTGGCGGTCGAACCACAGGCAGACGTACTGACGTGGCATGGCGGTCTCCTCGGGTGACTGGGGCCGGCGGCGGCCCGGTGGGTGGTGGAGCGGGTGGGTGGTGGAGCGGGTGGGTGGTGGAGCGGGTGGGTGGTGGGCGAGCCCATCGTCCCGTGGTGTTGACCAGCGTCGAGGGTCGAACTCATCGGTCCGGTATGCCGTAGCGTCGCCACCGTGAGCGCGTGTGTCCGCCTGCCGGGGTTGGAGGTCGACGATGCCTGACGACGCCGCGCCCAGCGCCGCGCTCGCCGTCGCGATGCGCAGCCTGTATGCCGTGACGCCCGAGGAGTTCATGGCTGAGCGCCGGCGCGTGGTC
This sequence comes from Pedococcus sp. P2_E4, assembly GCF_056403935.1. Classification (NCBI taxonomy): domain Bacteria; kingdom Bacillati; phylum Actinomycetota; class Actinomycetes; order Micrococcales; family Intrasporangiaceae; genus Pedococcus; species Pedococcus sp. P2_E4. The sequence goes on from NZ_JBFUEO010000025.1 coordinate 27,649, forward strand.
GCCGAGGCAAAAGCGGCCGGCGAGCCGGCCGTGGCAGCCGAGCTTGGCCGCCTGCGCAAGCCCAGCCTCGCCGCGTGGGCCGTCAACCTGCTCGCGCGGGAGGCCCCTGACCTCGTCGACGGCCTCGCCGACCTCGGCGGGCGGATGCGCGATGCCCAGGGCCGGCTCGACACCGACACCCTGACCTCCCTGCGGCCCGAGCGCGACGCCCTGCTCGCAGAGGTGGTCGCGACCACCGTGCAGCTGGTCACCGACGCCGGTCGCACCTGCAGCCAGGCCGCCCAGCAGGATGTCCGCGCCACCGCGATCGCGGCCCTCGCCGACGAGCAGGCCATGACGGCGGTGGCGTCAGGTCAGCTCACCCGAGCCCTGTCCTACAGCGGGTTCGGAGAGGTCGACCTCGCCGAGGCCGTTGCCCGCACGACCGGGGGCGCGATCCTGACGGTCGTGCCGGGTGGTCGCGGTGCGGGCGGGCCAGGGCCGGTGGACGAGGGTGACCCGGAGGCAGCGGACGGCACGGGCGACCAGACGTCAGCGGCAACCAGCCTGGACGACCTCGAGGCGGAGCTGGCGCAGGCTGACCGGCTGGCCGCGGAGGCCGACGCTGCCGTGACCACGGCGAGGGAGCGTGCCGAGGAGACCCGCGAGCGTCTGGCCGTCGTGGAGCGTCAGCTGGCCAAGGCCCGGGAGGCCGACGAGCGGGCGCTCGAGGCGGTCACTGACGCGGTGCGGGCCCGCAAGTCGGCCGTGGCCGCCCGGGATGCAGCCCGGGCGGCTCTCGACGCCGCGCGGTCGAGGCCCTGAGGCCCACCGCGTCACCAGCCGAGGGTGCCGGGCGCCCCCTTGAAGGGACCGACGACGCGGTCGGTGACCCAGCCGCCATAGAACCCACCCTCCTGGGGACGCACCGCCTCGCCGTCGACGGTGCACCGCTCGACCAGGCCGGGCATCACGGCCACCGCGTCGGCGAGCAGCTCGAACCCCGCGGTCGGCTGCGGATAGAACCACGCGGCGCGCGGTGCCACGGCGTCGGCGGCGACCACGTCGAGGTAGGAGGCCTGCCCCTTCCACTCGCACCACGTCATACCGGCTGCGGCCCGAAGGGCTCCGGGCGCGAAGGCGTCCCGGGGCAGGTAGTAGGTCGGTGGGTGGCTCGTCTCGAGCACCCGCCACGACGTGGCGGTGTCAGCCACCCGGACGCCGGCAAGCCACACCTCGACGTGCTCGGTGCTGGGTTCGACGCGCGGTGGCCTCGGGTAGTCCCAGACGGACTCCTGGCCCGGGCCGGCGGGCTCGGGGTGCGGGCGGTTCATGACCTCACGCTAGGCCAACGGTGAGCACCCACGACGACCGAGGACCGTCACGCGGCGATGGCCGTTCCCGGGTACGTTGGCGGGACGGAGGTGGCCAGATGGCAGAGCAGGACGAGGGCATCGACCCGCAGGTGGGTCCGAGCGGCACCGGCTGTGTGGAATGCACTGCGGCACAAGGGTGGTGGGTCCACCTGAGGCGATGTGCACAGTGCGGGCACATCGGCTGCTGCGACTCCTCGCCGGCCCAGCACGCCACCCACCACTTCGAGCAGACCGGCCACCCGGTGGTCATGAGCTTCGAGCCGGGCGAGGACTGGTTCTGGGACTTCCGGACCGGCAAGGCGTTCCTCGGCCCCCGGCGCGCCGACCCGCAGAGTCGCCCCGAGGACCAGCCGACGCCCGGCCCGGCAGGGCGGGTGCCGGCCGACTGGCGCACCAAGATCCACTAGCCCTCGTGGCCGTCGACCCTCAGGGATGACCCTGAGGGTGACTAGTCAGTGCTGGGGTCGATCTGGGTACAAGCCCCCATGTCGCCGTGGGCCAACCCCCGTCACCGTGGAGGTATGGCCCTCCACCTCGCGCTGATGTCGCCGACGGCACCGACCGCACCCGTGCGGCCGCTGACGGCGCCGACCCAGCCGGCCCGTCGCGCACCGGGGGGTCGCGGCGGGCGGAGGGCCGCCAAGCTGCTCTTCACGGGTGCCCTCGCGAGCGGCATCGTGGCCGTGGCCCTCCCCCGGGTCGCCGGCGCCAACTGGGCCGACATCGCGACGGCCCTCGGTGGGCTGTCGCTTGCCCAGGTCGTGCTGCTCGGCATCGTCTGGATCGCCGGGCTGTGGGCACACACCCCCGCCCTGACCGCCGCGATGCCGGGCCTCTCGCACCGCCGGGCGCTGATGCTCAACCTCACCGGGTCCTTCGTCTCCAACCTGCTGCCCCTGGGTGGTGCCGCCGGGACGGTGGCGAACTGGAAGATGGCCCGCTCCTGGGGATTCGCCTCACCGGCCTTCGCGCGCTGGGCCCTCGTGACCAACCTGTTCGACACCGCGCTCAAGCTGGTGCTCCCGGGCGTGGCCCTGTGCTGGCTGGCGGTGGCGAAGGTCGAGGTGACCGGGGCAGTCAACACCGCGGCCTACGTCGGCCTCGCCCTGCTCACCGTGGTCGTGCTCGTGGTGTGGCTGCTCGCCCGCGACGACCGCACCGTCCGGTGGCTCGGCCGGGGCGCCGACCGGTTGAGCCAGCACGTCCGGGTGCTCCGTCCCCCGGCCGACGGCTTCGCCGCCACGGCGGCCGCCTTCCGTCGCGACAGCGCCTCGGTGATCGCGACCGGCTGGGCGCGGATGGCCTTCGGCAAGATCGCGTATGCCGTGTTGCAGGCGATGCTGCTCTGGCTGTCACTGCGGGTGCTCGGGGCCGAGGTCAACCCCGCCGTGGTCCTGGCGGCGTTCGCGGTGGAGCGGATCCTGTCGATGGTCGTCATCACCCCCGGTGCCACTGGGGTGGTCGAGGTCGGCATGACCGGCGTGCTCGTGGCGCTGAGGGTCGACCCGACGCTGGCCGCCGCCGGAGTGCTGCTCTACCGGGCCTTCACGTTCGGCATGGAGATCCCCGTGGGCGGGCTGTCGATGCTCGCCTGGTCGATGCGTCGCCGCCCTGCCCTCGTCACCGCCTGACCCCCCGCGTCTCCGAGCCGCTCCCGCTCCCGCGTCCCGGAGCCGGAGTCTTTGATGGATCTGGCACGTCCTGGCGTGGCGGATCCATCAAAGACCTCAGCGTGCCGACTGGAAACCTCGCAGCCGCAGGCTGTTCGTCACGACGAAGACGGACGACAGCGCCATGGCCGCCCCCGCGATCATCGGGCTGAGCAGGCCGGATGCGGCGAGCGGGATCGCCGCGACGTTGTAGGCGAACGCCCAGAACAGGTTGCCCTTGATGATGCCGAGGGTCCTGCGGGCCAGCCGGATGGCATCGGGGGCCGCGCGCAGGTCGCCGCGCACCAGCGTCAGGTCGCTGGCCTCGATCGCGACATCGCTGCCGGTGCCCATCGCCAGCCCGAGGTCGGCCTGGGCCAGCGCAGCCGCGTCGTTGACACCGTCCCCGACCATGGCCACCGTGCGGCCCTCGGCCTGCAGCCGGGCGACGACCGCCACCTTGTCCTGGGGCAGGACGTCGGCCACGACCTCGTCGATGCCCACCTGCCGGGCGACCTCTGCTGCCGCGGCGGCGTTGTCGCCGGTCAGCAGCACCGGTCGCAGGCCCAGTGCCCGGAGCTCGGCCACGGCCTGGGCCGACGTCGGCTTGAGGGTGTCGGCCACGGCGAGCACGCCCCGCGCGACGCCGTCCCAGGCGACGACCACGGCAGTGGCACCGCGCTGTTGCGCAGACCGCGCGGCCTCCCTGAGCTCGTCAGGGACGACGACGGACCAGTCCGCGAGCAGCTGTGGCCGGCCGACGACCACGGCGTGCCCCTCGACCGTGCCCTGGACGCCGAGCCCTGCCGTGCTGCTGAAGTCCGCGACCGCGGGCAGCGACCCGGAGCCCAGCGCGGCCGCGGCGATGGCGACGGCGACAGGGTGCTCCGACGCGGCCTCGACCGCTCCGGCGAGCCGCAGGACCTCGGACGGGTCCTCGCCGCTCGCCGCCACGGCCTCGCTGAGGGTCATCCGACCGGTCGTGACCGTCCCGGTCTTGTCGAGCACGACCGTGTCGACGCGCCGGGTGGACTCGAGCACCTCCGGCCCGCGGATGAGCAGCCCGAGCTGGGCTCCGCGTCCGCTGCCGACCATGAGGGCGGTCGGCGTCGCGAGCCCGAGGGCGCACGGGCAGGCCACGATGAGCACGGCGACGGCAGCGGTGAACGCAGCCGTCCAGCCCGCTCCGGTGCCCACCCAGAAGCCGAGGGTGGCCACGGCCAGCGCGATGACCACCGGGACGAAGACCCCCGAGACCCGGTCGGCCAGTCGCTGCACGTCGGCCTTGCCGTTCTGGGCGTCCTCGACGAGCCGGGCCATCTGGGCGAGCTGGGTGTCGCTGCCGACCCGGGTGGCCCGCACCACGAGCCGGCCGCCGGCGTTGACGGTGGCGCCGACGACGGCATCGCCCGGACCGACCTCGACGGGCACCGACTCACCCGTGACCATCGAGGCGTCGACGGCGGACGTCCCCTGCACGACCTGGCCGTCGGTCGCGACCTTCTCGCCGGGACGCACGACGAAGCGGTCGCCGACCGCCAGCTGACCGACAGGGATGCGCTCCTCGCGCTCGTCCTCGACCGGTCCGCGCAGCACGGAGACATCCTTGGCGCCCATCTCGACGAGTGAGCGCAGCGCCGCCCCGGACTGGCGCTTGGCCCGCGCCTCGGCATACCGCCCAGCGAGCAGGAACGTCGTGACGCCGGCCGCGGCCTCGAGGTAGATGTTGCCGGCGCCGTCGGTGCGTTCGAGGGTGAACCGGAAGGGGTGCGTCATGCCCGGCTCGCCCGCGGTGCCGAAGAAGAGGGCATAGAGGGACCAGCCGAACGCCGCCAGCGTGCCGACGGAGACGAGCGTGTCCATGGTCGAGGCGCCGTGGCGCAGGTTGACCCACGCGGCCCGGTGGAACTGCCACCCGCCCCAGACGACGACGGGCGCGGCCAGCACGAGCGAGGCCCACTGCCACGAGGTGAACTGCCAGGCGGGGACCATCGCGAGGACGACCACCGGAACCGTCAGGACCGTCGACACCAGCAGCCGGTGCCGCAGGTCCGCGGTCGCGTCCCCCTGGTCGTCGTGGACTGCCGACTCGGCGGTCGGTGGCGCCGGGAGGGTCGCGGTGTAGCCGGTGCGCTCGACCGTCTCGACCAGGTCGTCGGTCGACACGGTCTCCGGCACGCTCACCCGGGCCTTCTCGGTGGCGTAGTTCACGGTCGCGACCACGCCCTCGATCTTGTTGAGCTTCTTCTCGATCCGCGTGGCGCAGGACGCGCAGGTCATGCCCCCGATGACGAGCTCGACGTCGCGGGTCGCGGTCCCGGACGCGTCAGTGGCCATGCGGTGCCACCTCCTGGCCGGCGGTCACGGTGAGCTCGGCGGTGCGCACGACACCCTCATGCTGGAAGTCGAGGTAGAGGCGGTACGTGCCGGCGCTGGGCGGGGTCGTGTGGAAGACGACGACGGGGCCTGCCGTGGTGTGTCCGTCCCCCGGCTCGCCGTCGGGGTGCACGTGCAGGTACGCCAGGTCGCCCTGGCGCAGGGCCACGAGGTGCCCGTATGCCGCGAGGTAGGGCTGGAGGTCCGTCACCGGCCGCCCGGCCCGGCTCACCGAGAGGGTGAGCGTCGAGTCGCGACCGGGGGTCAGCGTGCCGTCCAGCGTCACGGTGTAGCCGTCCACCTCGGCGGTGGGGGCCGGCGCAGGCAGCGTCGTGGGGGTGAAGTCGCCCGGGACGAGCAGGTCTGCCCCGAGGGTCAGGGGCCCGACGGCCCCGGCCGGGTCGAAGTCCGCGAACACCCGCCACGCGCCCGGCGCGGGGCTGAACGGGACGGACCAGGTGCCGTCGGCCCCGAGCTGTGGGTGGACGTGCCGGAACGCGGCCAGGTCGCGGCGCACGACCACCAGGTGCAGGTCCTTGTCGTGGGTGCGGGTGTATGACGTGAGAGGCCGCCCGTGCGCGCCGACGATGCGGAACGAGAGCGTCCCGCTGCCGGGGTTCGCCACGGGGTGGTCGAGCACGAGCCGGTAGCCGTCCTGGGCGACCTGCAGCCCTCCGGGCAGGTCCGCCGCGGCCTGCCCGGCCTCGGCGCCCTCGCCGTGGCCAGCCGTGCCGTGCCCGGTGGAGGGGCCGTGACCCGATGACGCGCTCGCGTCCCCCTCGCCTGTCCCGACCTCTCGACTGTGGGCGGGCACGTCCTGGCTCGGCAGACCGATGTCGGCGAGCCGGCCGAGGCCGAAGGCACCGGAGAACGCGACCACCAGCCCAGCGCCGAAGGCGGCGACGCGGACAGGGGTGTTCACGGCGCCAGGCTGTAGTTGCCTGCCTCGTCGAGGGCAGCGCCCACCTCGGCCGGGGTGAGCTCTCGCGCGGCCTCGACTTTCACGGCGGACGTGCCGCCGGCGACGAGGTCGACCTGGACGTCGGTGACGCCGTCGAGGGCCTTGAGCTCCTCGGTGACGGCGCTCGCGCAGTGGCCGCACGTCATACCGACGACGTCGAAGGTCTGGGTGCTCATGACGAGTCTCCTTGGGGTGGTGGGGTGCTCAGGAACGGACGAGACGGGCGATCGCGTCGGAGGCCTCGCGCACCTTGTCCTGCGCCTCGGGCCCGCCCTTGCGTGCGGCGTCGACGACGCAGTGCTCGAGGTGCTCCTCGAGCAGCTCGAGCGAGAACGACTGCAGCGCCTTGGTGGCGGCCGACACCTGCGTGAGGATGTCGATGCAGTACTTGTCCTCCTCGACCATCCGCTGCAGGCCACGGACCTGGCCCTCGATGCGGCGCAGCCTCTTGAGGTGGCTGTCCTTCTGGGCGTGGTAGCCGTGGTGCGTCTCGTCCGTGCTCATGCTCACACCATACCCCCCTATGGTATTTCGTCAACCCCGCATCGCGCGCCGAGGCACCGCCGTCGAGTCGTCAGCCGACGCGCTCGAACACCGCTGCCAGGCCCTGTCCACCGCCGATGCACATGGTCTCGAGGGCGTAGCGGCCCTCGCGACGCTGCAGCTCGCGGGCCATGGTGGCGAGGATGCGGGCGCCGGTCGCGCCGACGGGGTGCCCCAGCGAGATGCCGGACCCCAGGGGGTTGAGCCGCTCGTCCGCGTGGTCGAGCCCCCACTCGTGGAGCACGGCGAGGACCTGCGCCGCAAAGGCCTCGTTGAGCTCGATGAGGTCGAGGTCGGCCATCGCGATCCCGGCGCGCGACAGGGCCTGCTCCGTCGCCGCGACCGGCCCGATGCCCATGACCTCCGGTCCGACCCCGGCCACCGCCCAGCTGCGCAGGGCGAGCAGGGGACGTAGCCCGCGCCGGTGTGCCTCGTCGAGGGTCGTCACGACGCAGACCGCGGCACCGTCGTTCTGACCGCTCGCATTGCCCGCCGTGACGGTGGCCAGCGGGTCGGTGCGCAGCCGCACCGGGCGCAGCGAGGCCAGCTGCTCCAGACTCGTGCCGGGCTGGGGGTGCTCGTCCCGCTCGACCACCACGTCGGCGGCGCCCCGCCGGCCCGGGACCGTCACGGGAACGAGCTCGTCGTCGAACAACCCGGCAGCGTGCGCCGCCACGGCGCGCTGGTGCGAGCGCAGGGCGAAGGCGTCCTGCTCCTCGCGGGGGATCGAGTAGCGCTCGCGCAGGTTCTCGGCCGTCTCGATCATGCCGCCGGCCACCGGGTGGTCACGACCGCCGGCCGTGGCGCGCGCCCGGTCGAGGCGGTCCATGAGGTCGACCCCGCCCTGCCGCACCCCCGTGCGCAGGCCGAGCGCGTAGTGCTCGACCTGCGACATCGACTCGACCCCACCGGCCACCACCACGCTCGCGGCGCCGGTCGCAACCTGGCCCGCGGCATACAGCACGGCTTGCAGGCCGGACCCGCAGCGGCGGTCGACCTGGAGGCCCGGCACCCCCACCCCGAGCCCGGCGTCGAGGGCGGCGACGCGGCCGACCGCGGGAGCCTCGCCGTTGGGGTAGCCCTGGCCGAGGACGACGTCATCGACGTCGCCCTCGCCGAGCCCGGTGCGACGGACCAGCTCGCGCACCACGGTCGATGCGAGGTCGGCCGCGGTCAGTGAGGCGAGGGCGCCACCGAAGCGGCCGACGGGCGTGCGGACGGGCTCACAGATGACGACGTCGGACATGGCGTCACGGTACCGACATGCAGCACGGGGGCCGGTCGGCGAGACCGGCCCCCGTGCTGGAGGGTGCTGCTGGGCGTGCTGCTGGGCTGCTGAGAGATGTCGCTGGGCGCTCGGGCTCAGCGCATCGGGTCGAACGGCTTGAGCTGGTCGACCTGCTTGCCGGTGACCATGGTCTCGGCGAGGAGGCGTCCGGTGACCGGGCCCAGGGTGATGCCCCACATGCCGTGGCCACCCGCGGCGAAGACGCGCGGCGACTTCGTGGCACCGATGAGCGGCAGGCCGTCGACGGTGCAGGGGCGCGAACCGACCCACTCGTCCTGACGGTTGTCGAGGTCGGCGCCACGCAGCAGCGGGCGGGCGGCCTCGGCGATGGCCTGGATGCGGCGCTGGTCGAGCGCGGCCTCGGGCTTGCGGAACTCCATCATCCCGGCGACGCGCAGCCGGTCACCGATCGGCGTGCAGGCGACGCGCTGGGCGGGGAAGTAGACCGGGCCGTTGGGCACGTGGTCGATGGCGACGGAGAAGGAGTAGCCGCGGCCGGCCTGCACGACGTTCTTGACGCCGAACTGGCGCGCGAGCTTCCCGAGCCACGCGCCGGTCGCGAGTACGGCGGCGTCGAACTCCTCGACCGAGCCCTCGGAGGTGGTGACGACGACGCCGGCACCGGTGTCGCGGATGTCGGCGACCGTCGCGGCGTCCATGATCTTGCCGCCGCGGGCCTTGACCGAGTCGGCCAGCGCGTGCACGTAGGTGCCCGGGTCGATGAACCGCTGGCCCTTGAGCAGGATGGCCGCGCCGATCTCGTCGGACAGGCTCGGCTCGATGGCGCGGGCCTGGTCGCCGGTGAGGGCGTCGAACGCGATGTCCTGGCCGGCGGCGTGGATGTGCTCGATCTCCTCGAGCAGGGTGACGCGCTCGGCCTCGGTGCGGTACGACGCGAGGAACGACTTCGCCTCCCGGGTCTCGGCCTGGACGCCACCGTCACGCAGCAGGTCGAAGCTCTCGAGCGACAGGTCGTTCACGGGCACGAGCGAGCCCATGGCCTTCTTCCACTGCTTCATCGTGGAGTTCCTGGTGAACCCGGTGACGAACTTGAGGAACTTGGGGTCGGCGCTCGGCGGCACGTAGACCGGCGAGGACGGCGACAGGACCGCGCGCAGGCCGTACTTGAGGACGGCCGGCTCCGGGAGCGGGGTCGCGATGCCGGGGGTCAGCCACCCGGCGTTGCCCCACGACGAACCCGCAGCGACACCCTCGCGGTCGAGGACCGTCACCTCGACGCCGTGCTCCTGGAGGAACCAGGCGGTGGACAGACCGACCATGCCGGCACCGACGACGGCGACGCGCTGGGGGACGGGGAGACCTGCTGCGGTGATGGGAGCCATGCATCGAGAGTGACAGCGCGGCGGGCGGCCTGCCTTGTGCCACCGACACCAACACCTAGGCATCACTTGTGCTCCGGCCACAAGCACCTTCATGCTGGTCGCATGCTCGCCGTCACCGACCTCGTGGGTACCCTCGGCGGCCTGCTCGCCCTGGGGGTGCCTCGCGCCGGGGCAGAGGTCGACGACCTCACCATCGCCGAGCCCGCGCAGGGGATCGTCGGCCAGCCGGGTGACCTCGTCCTCGGCGTCGGGCTGGAGACCGCCGACGCCGCGTGCGAGCTCATCGCCCGCAGCGCGGATGCCGGGGCGGGAGGGGTCGTGCTCCGCCGCGGGCTCGCCCGCCGACGCACGGTCCGCGACCGGGCCAGGCGCAGCGGCATCGCCCTCGTCGAACTCGCCGAACAGGCCTCGTGGGCCCATCTGGTGTGGCTGCTCCGTGGGGTGCTGGACCGCGCGGCGGTCGGGCCGGGGCGCCGCGCCGACGCTCCCGTGCAGGACGACCTGTTCGCCCTCGCGGACGCCGCAGCCGCCCTGGTCGACGCCCCGGTGACGATCGAGGACGCCCAGTCGCGCGTGCTCGCCTACTCCTCGCGCCAGGACCTCACCGACCCGGCCCGCGTGTCGACGATCGTCGGTCGCCGGGTGCCCGACGAGGTGCTCGCGACGTTCCGGGCGCAGGGCGTGTTCCGCCGGCTGGCGCGCTCGTCCGAGCCGGTCTTCGTCCCCGCGGCGCGTGGCACCAGGGCGCGCCTGGTCATCCCCGTCCGAGCCGGCGGTGAGTGGCTCGGGTCGATCTGGGCGGTGGTCGAGGAGCGGCCCGCCGCGACGATGGTCGCCGAGCTCGTCCAGACCTCGAGCGTCGTCGCGCTGCACCTGCTGCGCCTGCGCGCCCAGGCCGACCTCTCCCGCCGGGTCGCCGTCGAGCGGTTGCGTGGCGTGCTGTCCGGCAACGCGACCGGTGCCGAGGACTGGCTGCCCCGCGGACCGTGGCGCGTGGTGGCGCTGGGTGGTGAGGCGGGCGGGGCGCGCCTGCTCGACGTGTGGGAGTCGGTGGGTCGCCGGCACGCCTGGAACCAGCCCCTGCTCGCCGACCTCGACGACCGCGCGTATGCCGTCGTGCGCGACTCGGACGACACCTCACCCGGGACGTGGGGCTGGCTCGCCTCGGTCGCCCGGCAGGCGCGGGACGAGTCCCTGACGCTGACCGCGCGGGCCGGCCGCGCGGCATACACGCCGGCGGAGCTGGAGCGGTCAAGGGTCGAGGCGCAGGAGACCGAACGCGTTGCGGCGCAAGGGGTTGCGGCAGTGGAGCACGAGGAGGTCTGGGCGGAGGTCACGGTCTCACGCGCGGCGGCGAGCCTGGGGGCCGACACCTACGGGCCGCTGGAGGTGCTGCGCGAGCATGACGAGGCGCACCGCAGTGACTACCTGCGCAGCCTCGCCGCGTGGCTCGACCACCCCGGGGCGCCGGGCGAGGCGGCCCGGTCGATCCACGTGCACGCCAACACGCTGCGCTACCGGATGACCCGCATCGCCGACCTAGCCGGCCTCGACCTCGACGACCCCGTGGTGCGCCTCGCGACCCGGCTCCAGCTCGCCGCACTGGGTTAGCCGACTCGCCCCCAACCCGACTTCGTCTACGAACTGCCGACTCCGGACCACCCCAACCTCGTCCGGCTCGGCGATCTGTAGACGAAGTCGGCGGTGGGCTCAGTCCACCCAGTAGTTGTCGTGGTAGCGCATGAACTCGGCCCGCTCCTGCTCGGTCATCGTCTCGCCGGCGGCCACGCGGGCCAGGCCCTCGAAGTAGGCCTCGCGCGACGCACCGGGGGCGAAGTGCAGCAGCATCGACGCAGGACCCGACTCGTTGCGGAAGCCGTGGAACCCGCCCGGCGGGACGTGCACGTAGTCGCCGGGACGCGTGGTGTTCCACCGGGTGCCGTCGAAGATGCTCACTTCGCCGGTGAGGACGTAGAACGACTCCGCGATGGTCTTGTGGAAGTGCGAGCCGGGACCGCTCGGCGGCCCGGCGAACTCCCAGCGGTAGAGGCCGAACAGCCGGCCGGTCGACTCGCCCGTCGACAGGTAGTGCACGCGGTTCCCGTTGGGATAGACCAGGTCCGGCTCCGCGTCGGCCAGTCGGATCGAGGCGCTGACCTCACCGGTGTCGCGGTCGTACAGGGGCGGCGGGTAGCTCATGGCTGCCCATCCTGCCCCGTCGGTCTGCGGGCCGCAGGTCAGACAGCGACGGCGGGTGGGAGCCGGTGCAGGGCGTCGACGAGCGGCGCCAGCTCGGGCGTCTCCTCGGCCTGCCGGATCGTCTCCTCGAGCACCCGGTCGTGGGTGGGGCGGGCCGCCTCGAGGAGCCTCACGCCCGAGCGGGTCAGCTCGGTGTAGATGCCGCGCCGGTCGTCGGCACACAGGATCCGCGTGATCAGGTTGCGGTCCTCGAGCCGGTTGACCAGCCGGGTCGTCGCGCTGTTGGACAGCGCAGCGGCGCGCGCCAGCTGCGACATCCGCATGTGCCAGCCGTCCTGGCGCGAGAGGGCATCGAGCACCGTGAACTCGACCACCGAGAGGTCGTGGCCGCTGGTCAGCTCGCGCTCGAGCGCGGACTCGATCAGCCCGTGGAGCGCGGCAAGGGTCCGCCAGCCCTGGGCGCGGACCTCGACGGCGTCGTCAGCGATACCCATGCGCCCATCATAACCAGCATTTGCAATAACCAGCGCATGCAACTAACTTGCTGCATGCGCTGGTAGTTGCACACGCGGCATACAAGCCTCGGATCCTCGTGAAGCCACTCACTGAAAGGCACGACATGCCCCTCGGACTCCTCGCCCTCGCCATCGGGGGCTTCGGCATCGGGCTCACCGAGTTCGTCATCGCGGGGCTGCTGCCCGAGGTGGCGACCGACTACCGCGTCGACGAGGCCGCTGCCGGGTGGCTGATCTCGGGCTACGCACTGAGCGTGGCCGTCGGGGCGATCGGCCTCACCGCGGCGGTCACCAGGTTCAACCGCAAGCACGTCCTCACGGCCCTGATGGTCCTGTTCATCGCGGGCAACCTCGTGTCCGCGGTCGCGCCGACCTACGAGGTGATGCTGCTCGGGCGGATCCTCGCAGCGCTGACGCACGGCGCGTTCTTCGGGATCGGCTCGGTCGTCGCTGCCGACCTCGTCGCCCCGGAGAAGAGGGCCGGCGCCATCGCCATGATGTTCGCCGGGCTGACGACGGCCAACGTGCTCGGCGTCCCGTTCGGCACCCTGCTCGGCCAGCAGCTCGGGTGGCGGTCCACGTTCTGGGCCATCACCGTCATTGGGGTCCTCGCGCTGGTGGGCATGGCCACCCTGGTCCCCTCGCAGCCGGTCGCGGCCGACGATGCGGGGCTGCGCGGGGAGCTGGGAGCGTTCCGGTCGGGCCAGGTGTGGTTGTCGCTGCTCGTGACCGTGCTCGGCTTCGGCGGCATGTTCGGCGCCTTCACGTACATCGCCTTCACGCTCACCGAGGTCTCCGGGTTCGCGTCGTCGACCGTGCCGTGGCTGCTGGTGCTCTTCGGCCTCGGGCTGTTCGGGGGGAACTGGGTCGGTGGCCGGGCTGCCGACCGGTCGGTGTCGCGGACGCTCACGGTGGTGCTCGCGGCGCTGACGGTCGTGATGGGACTCTTCGCGCTCACCGCCGCGTCGCCGGTCATGGCGGTCGTGGGGCTCGTGCTCATGGGCGCCTTCGGATTCGCGACGGTGCCGGGGCTCCAGATGCGGATCATGACGTATGCCGGGGGCGCACCCACCCTCGCCAGTGGCGCCAACATTGCGGCCTTCAACGTGGGAAACGCTGCCGGCGCCTGGCTGGGCGGGCTCACCATCACCGCCGGTCTCGGGTACGCCTCGACGATCTGGGACGGCGCGGCTCTCAGCCTCGGCGCCCTCGTGGTGCTGGTCGTCGCAGACCGCCTGGCCCGCCGCACGGCCACCACCTCCGAGCCTCAGGCCGAGCACGCGGCATACGCGAGTCTGTGAGGGGTTGGGCTGTCAGGGCAGCCCAGACCCTCAAGGACTCCGGCGAGGTCGCGCGATGCTGGGCGTCAGGAGGGGGAGGGGTGGACGGTGGACTTCAGGGTGGCGTACTGCTCGAGGACCGCGGCACCGGAGCCGTCGGTCGGCGGGTCGAGGGTGGTCTCGATGCGCACCGGCCACTGCGGCGGTGCCTCACCACCGTCCAGCACCCAGGCGGCCTGTCGCGCGGCGCCGAGACCGACGTACTCACCGGGCTGGGGAACCGCGACCGGCACGCCGAAGAGCCCTGGCGCCACAGCCCGCACTGCCGCTGAGGCCGCGGCACCGCCGATGAGGACGACCCTCTCGACGGGCAGCCCGAGCCGGCGCACGTCGTCCACCCCCGCGACGAGATTGGCGAGCATGCCCTCGACGGCGGCCCGGGCGAGGTTCGACGGGGTCGCGTTGGTCCGGGTCATCCCGCCGAGGGTGCCCGTGGCGTCAGGCAGGTTCGGGCTGCGCTCCCCGTCGAGGTAGGGCAGCAGCGTGAGCCCACCCGCGCCGGGCTCACCCGCGAGGGCCAGGCGGTCGAGCCCCGCCAGGTCGGTCCCCAGGAGCTGCGCGGCCGCCGTGAGCACGCGGGCCGCGTTGAGGGTGGCCATGAGCGGCAGGTGGCCACCGGAGGCGCTCGCAAAGGACGCGATCAGCCCGTTCGGGTCGGCCACCGGCTGGCTGGCATCTGCGAAGACCGCCCCACTGGTCCCGAGCGACACCACGACGTCGCCGGGGCGCACCCCCAGCCCCAGCGCGGCGCCGGCGTTGTCTCCCGTGCCGGGGCCGACGACCATCCCGCCGGAGGTGCGGCCGGCGACGTCGTGCGGTCCCAGCACCCGCGGCACCCCGAAGGGTCGACCCAGGGCGAGGGTCTGCAGGTCGGGGAGGTAGGCGTTCTCGGTGCTGGAGAAGTACCCGGTGCCGGAGGCGTCGCCGCGGTCGGTGACGTACCCGTCGAACGCGTGGCCCTCCTTGAGGATCTGCGCCGTCAGCCAGTCGTGGGGGAGCACCACGTCGTGCACCCGGGCGGCGTTCTCGGGCTCGTGCTCGGCCAGCCAGCGCACCTTGGTGACGGTGAAGCTGGGCACCAGGGCGGACCCCGTGCGGCGGACCCACTCCTGCGGACCGCCCAGCTCCTCGGTCAGGTCGCGAGCCGCCTGAGCCGACCGGGTGTCGTTCCACAGCAGCGCATCGCGAACCACCTCGCCCGACTCGTCGAGCGCACACATCCCGTGCTGCTGGCCGCCGACGGCGATGGCCGCGACGCCGTCCAGCAGGCCGTCCGCGGTGGCCGCCCTGAATGCCTCCCACCAGCGGTCGGGGTGCACCGCGGTCCCGTCGGGGTGCGGCGCGCGACCGGTGCGCAGGATCTCGCCCGTGCCGGCGTCGCAGACCACGACCTTCGTCGACTGGGTGGAGGAGTCGACCCCGGCGACGAGGGTGCGTGGGGCGTCGCTCATGAGCCTCCGACCGTGTCGCGCCACCGTTTCAGCGTCGCCCGCGCTCCCAGCACGTGCAGCTGCTCGAGCGCCTCGGTGTAGGCGCTGGCGAAGCGCTCGTCGTCGGCGAGCCCGCCGAACAGGTCACGGTCCCTGATGAACGCGAGCGGGTCGTCCCCCTGGGCCGCGGCCGCGGCCATGACGCGGTCCTTCAGCCGGTCCACCACCTCGATGGGGTTGCCCTGCTCGTCGGTGCCCTCGGCATACCTCGCCCACGAGGCGACCACGAGGGCCGAGAGCCCGACCTCGCCACCGCTGCGCAGGTTGGCCTGGATGACGGGCACCAGCCACTTCGGTATGCGGTCGCTGGACTCCGCGCACAGGCGGGCGAGCGTGTCCCTCACCTCGGGGTTGGCGAACCGCTCCACCAGCTGGCGGCGGTAGGCGTCGAGGTCGACCCCGGGAACGTCGGGGAGGGTGGGGCTGCCCTCACGCTCCATGTAGGAGAGCAGGAAGTCGGCGAACAGCGGGTCCTGGCAGACCTCGTGGGCGTAGCGGTAGCCCGCGAGGTAGCCGAGGTAGCACAGCGCCTGGTGGCTGGCGTTGAGCAGCCGCAGCTTCATCAGCTCGTACGGGACCACGTCGTCGACGACCTGCACCCCGGCCGACTCGAACGGGGGCCGCCCCGCCGCGCCGAAACGGTCCTCGAGCACCCACTGCGTGAACGGCTCGCAGACCACGGGCCAGCCGTCCTGCACCCCGAACTCGGCGGCCAGCGCCTCGGTGTCAGCGGTCGAGGTCACCGGGGTGATCCGGTCGACCATGCTGTTGGGGAAGGCGACCTCCGCCTCCATCCAGTCAGCCAGCGCCGGGTCCTTAAGCCGCGCGAACGCGCAGATCATCGCCTTGGCGACGTCGCCGTTGTCGGGCAGGTTGTCGCAGCTCATGATGGTGAAGGGGGCGCGGCCGTCGCGGCGGCGCCGGTCAAGCCCCGCCACGATGAACCCGAAGACCGTCGTGGGTCCGTCGCCGCCGGCGAAGTCCGCAGCCAGGTCGGCCCGGATCGAGGCGTCGCCCGCGTCGAACTCACCGGTCACCTGGTTGACGAGGTAGCCACCCTCGGTGATGGTCAGCGACACGATCCGCGTCTGCTCGTCGGCGAGCCGGTCGACCACCGCCGCCGGGTCGTCGGGGGCGAACATCACCTCGACGACGGACCCGATGACCCGCGGCTCGCGCCGACCGTCGGGGTGCTTGACCACCAGGGTGTAGAGCCCGTCCTGCGCCCGCAGGGTGTCGATGATCCGGCGGTCGTGGGGGAGGGCCCCCACCCCGCACAGCCCCCAGTCCAGTGCCGCGCCGTCGTTCATCAGGGCATCGAGGTACATCGCCTCGTGGGCGCGGTGGAAGCCGCCCACCCCGAAGTGGACGATGCTCGCGGTGACCTCAGACCGGTCGTATGCCGGCCGGCCGACGCGCGCGTCCAGGTCGCCGAGCGTGGTGGTGGACAGGGGGATCGCTGGGGCCCCCGTCACTTCACCGCGCCCATCGACAGACCTTGGACGAGCTTGTCCTGCGCCGCGAACCCGGCCGCGAGCACGGGCAGGGAGACGACGAACGACGCCGCACATACCTTCGCGAGGAACAGGCCCTGGCTGGTCACGAACCCAGTCAAGAACACCGGGGCCGTTCCCGCCACCGTGCTGGTCAGGACGCGGGCCAGGAGGAGCTCGTTCCAGCTGAAGATGAAGCAGATGAGTGCTGCGGAGGCGATGCCCGGGCTGACGACCGGCGCGACGATGTCCTTGAGCGTCCGCGTCAGTGACGCCCCGTCGACGGACGCGGCCTCAAGCATCTCGACCGGGACCTCGGCGAGGAACGAGCGCAGCATCCACACGGCGATCGGGAGGTTCATCGACGTGTAGAGCAGGATCAGCCACCAGATGTTGTCGAGCAGCCCGACCTTCTGGGCGAAGAGGTAGAGGGGCAGGATGCCGGCGACGATCGGGAGCATCTTGGTCGAGAGGAAGAAGAACAGGACGTCGGTCCACTTCTTCACGGGCCGGATCGACAGGGCGTAGGCCGCGGGGAACGCCAGCAGCAGCACCAGGATCGTCGACAGCACGCTCGCCGTGAGTGAGTTGAGCAAGGGGGGCCACGGGCCGGCGTCGAAGAACGACCGGTAGCCGTCGAGCGACAGGGGTGCGAAGAAGTCGGGTGGGTTCTTGGCCGCGTCGTTCTCGCTGTGCAGGGACGTGAGGATCATCCACAGCACCGGCAGGGCGAACAGCACGCCCACGACCCACGCAGCGGCGGAGAGGAGCACCCCGCTGCGTGGTGGCTTGGCGTGGTTGATCTCCTGCGTCGGCCCGGACCCACGGGCGGTGCCAGTGGGGGTGCCGCTGGTCTCGGGCTCGGCTGCGGTGCTCATCAGGAGTCCTCCCTGAACAGGCTGAATGCGGTGCGCAACGCTGCGGTCGCGATGATGATGGTGCCGATGACCACGACGACGCCCGCGGCCGAGGCCCGGCCGTAGTCCTGGGCGGTGTAGAAGGTCTGGTAGATGAAGTACGGCAGGTTCGCCGTGCCCAGACCACCTGACGTGATCGTGAAGACGTGGTCGAAGTTCTGCACCACGTAGATCGCTCCCAGCAGACCGGAGAGCTCGATGTACTGCCGGAGGTGGGGCAACGTCATGTTCGTGAAGATCTGCCACGAGCTCGCCCCGTCGATGCGGGCGGCCTCGACGACGTCCAGCGGCCGGCTCTGCAGGCCCGCGAGCAGGATCAGCATCATGAACGGCGTCCACTGCCAGACCAGCGCGGCGATGATCGCCCCCAGCGGGTTGTTGGTGATCCAGTCGGGCTGGGGTGCGCTGTCGCCGAAGAGCGTCTTGAGCAGTCCGTTGAACAGGCCGTACTCGGGGTTGTAGAGGGCGTGCTTCCAGAGCAGTGCCGCGGCGACCGGAACGACGAGGAACGGCGTGATCATCATGGTGCGGACGATCCCCTGGCCACGGAACTTGCGGTCGAGCAGGAGCGCGATCCCCAGCCCCAGGACGAGGCAGATGAGCACCACCGACACGGTGAGCAGGATCGTGACGACCACCGCCTTGCGGGTGTTGGTGTCGGTGAAGACCCGCGCGAAGTTGTCCACGCCGGCGAACCCGCGCTCGTCGGGGTAGTAGGCGTTCCAGTTCATGAAGGAGATGACGATCGTCGCCACGAAGGGCAGCTGGGTCATCAGGATCGTGAAGACCAAGGCGGGCAGCAGAGGAGCCCGTCGGGCCCAGTCACCAGAGCGCTGGAGGGCCTTGCTCGGTGCCGGTGGTCGGGTCGGGGTGCTGGACCCGGTCCTGGTTTCGGTGGTCGATGACATCACTGCCCCCTTGCCTGGTAGCGCTCGGCGACGTCCGCGGCGAGCTCCTGTCCACGTTTGAGTGCCTCGTCCACGGACGTCTTGCCCGCGATGGCCGAGCTGACGTCCTGGCTGACCTGGGTGCCGAGGTCGGGGAACTCCGGGATGTCCACGAACTGGATCCCGATGGCGGGCCGTGGCTGCACGCCGGGGTTCTCCGGGTCGGCGGCCTCGATGGCGGCCTTGGTGGGCTCGGCGAACGCAGAGGACACCTTGAGGTAGTCCGGGTTCTCGTAGGTCGAGGCCCGCTTGCCGGCCGGCACACTGGTCCAGCCGATCTCGCGGCCCACGAGCTCCTCGTAGTCCTTGCCGCTGGCCCAGGAGATGAACTTCCAGGCGTTGTCCTTCTTGGTGCTGGCCTGCTGGATCGACCAGGACCACGCGTAGAGCCACCCGGCGGAGTCGGTCTTGACGACCGGCGCCGGCGCGTAGCCGAACTTGCCCTTGAACTGCGAGCCGTCGGCCTCGAGCGAGCCGGCCGCCGAGGTCGCGTCGTACCACATGGCGACGTTGCCCTGGACGAGGTTGTTGAGGCACTCGGTGAAGCCGGCCTGCGGCGCGCCCTTCTCACCGTGCGCCCGGACGAGGTCCACGTAGAACTTCACGGCCTGCGTGAACTCGGGTGAGCTGACCTTCGGCGTCCAGTCCTGGTCGAACCAGGTGCCGCCGAAGGTGTTGACCACGGTGGTGAGCGGGGCGAAGAGCTGACCCCAGCCGGGCTGCCCGCGCAGGCAGATGCCCTTCATGCCGGGCTCGGCCCCGTCGACCTTGGCCGCGATGTCGGCGACCTCCTGCCAGGTCGGCTTGGCCGGCATCGTGATGCCCTTGGCGTCGAGGACGTCCTTGCGGTACATCAGGAACGACGACTCTCCGTAGAACGGCTCGCCGTAGACCTTGCCCTCGCTGGACAGCGAGGTGGTCATCGGCTTCAGGATGTCGGCCTGGTCGAACTCCGTGTCGGAGGCGAGGTAGGAGTCCAGCGGGGCGATCCACTTGGCCTTGGCGTAGATGGGGATCTCGAAGTTGCTCAGCGAGGCGACGTCGTACTGGCCCGCCTGGCTCGAGAACTCCTGGCTGATCTTGTCGCGGACGTCGTTCTCCGGCAGCACCGTGAAGTTGACCTTGATCCCGGTCTCCTTCGTGAAGTTGTCGGCCGTGAGCTTCTGCAGGTCGACCATCTGGGGGTTGTTGACCATCAGCACGTTGATGCTGTCTGCGCCACCACCGCCGATCCCGCCCCCGCCCCAGCCGGCGCAGGCCGAGACGCTGAGGGCCAGGCCGGTGGTGGCGGTCACGACGACCACCCGTCCCGACTTCGAGTTGCGACTTCGCACCGCGTCCTCCTCCGTCGCCGGCCACGTCGTCGTGGGCGGCTCTGTGTTGACCTGCGCTCATATGAGCGGCATGATGCCCAAACGAGTAAGTCGAGTAAATCGGCGACTCGCGACGCTGTCAACGGGAAGGATGAGGACGTGTTAGCTGACGGCCCCGCCGAACTGGTCCTGCTGGCCGCCGTGGCGCGTCGTCACTACCTGCAGAACCAGTCCAAGGTCGAGATCGCCGACGAGCTCGGCATCAGCCGCTTCAAGGTGGCCCGCCTGCTCGAGGCGGCCCGCGACCGTGGTCTCGTCCGCATCGAGATCGTGCGCCAGGGCTCCCTCGACGTCGACGCTTCCGCTCGACTGCAGGAGCGCTTCGACCTGACCCATGCCGTGGTCGTCGACACCGCCGACGCCGACGCGTCCGCCGTGCTGGCCCTGCTTGGCCGCGCGGCCGCGGACCTGCTCACCGAGGTGCTGGAGCCCGGCGACGTGCTCGGGCTGCCGTGGTCCCGCAACGTCCACGCCCTCGTCGCCTCGCTCACCTCGCTGCCCCGGGTCGAGGTGGTCCAGCTGACGGGCGCGATCGCGCTCGAGGACTTCGACAGCAGTGCCGTCGACATCGTCCGGCGGGCCTCGCGCCTCGCCGGTAGCGCCGCCCACGTGTTCTATGCGCCCTTCGTCCTCGACACCAAGGCCAGCGCCGATGCGCTGCGGCGTCAGCCCGCGGTCGCCGAGGGGCTGGCACGGGCTGCCGCGGTGACGAAGGCCGTGGTCGGGATCGGCCAGTGGGCCGCCGGGTCGTCGACGATCCACGACCTGCTCACGCCCGCCGAGCGCGTGCAGCTGACGGAGCGTGGGGTCGTCGGCGAGCTGGCGGGCGTCTTCTTCGACGGAGCGGGAAAACCGTTGCGCCCCAAGGTTGCTGCGCGGCTGATCACCCTTGATCCGGACAACCTCCTCCGTATCCCCGAGGTGGTCGCGGTCGCCTCCGGCGCGAGCAAGGAGCGCGCCGTGCGGGCGGCTCTGGCGGGGCGTCTGGTCCACAGCCTGGTGTGCGACTCGTCGCTCGCCGAGGCCCTGCTGCGCCCCTGACGGCGGGCCTGCGCACGGCCCTCGCGGCGAGGAGCCGCGCGCTGGCGGATGAGGGCAATTCGTGCACGTCAGCATGGTCCGGACAAGAGCGACCTCTTGCGCGATCAGCACGCACCGGGCATAGTCGAGGGAATCATGTAAGCGCTTTCAACGACGAAAGGCAGCCGATGGCGTCCTCGCAAGACACCCGCTCCGGGGCGACGATCTACTCCGTCGCCGACCGTGCGAAGGTGTCGATCGCCACCGTCTCGAGGGTCCTGCAGGGGTCCCAGACGGTGTCCGAGGCGACCCGGGCCAAGGTGCTCACGGCTGTCGACGAGCTCAAGTACGTCCCCCTCTCCGCCGCCCGCAGCCTCGCCGTCCGGCGGCACGAGGCGCAGGGCCTGGTGCTGCCCGAGCTGTCGGGCCCCTACTACTCCGAGCTGCTGATGGGCTTCGAGTCGCGAGCGGCCGACCTCGGGCAGAGCGTCGTCCTCATGCTCGCCGAGGGCAAGAAGGACCTCACCCGCGCGGTGCGCAAGCTCGCCACCAGGGTGGACGGCCTGGCCATGCTCGGCTCCGCCGCGATCCCCGAGGAGGCCGTGACTGCCCTGCACGGCAGCAAGCCGGTCGTCCTCATCGCCGGTGACGCGCGCCCCGACCTCGACACGGTCAGCTCCGAGAACACCCACAGCGCCCACGAGATCACCGCGCACGTGCTCGGCCACGGCGCGCGCCGTGTCCTCTTCGCCGGCGACCCCGACTCCGGTCCCGACATCCGCGACCGGTATGCCGGGTTCGTCGCCGCCCACAAGGAGGCCCACCGCCGTGCCGCTGCACCGGTGCGGGTCGAGCTGCGCGAGAAGGACGGCACCGACCTGGCCGATCTCGTCCTGGACGGCCTGCTCAAGGCCGACGCCCTGGTGTGCGCCAACGACGAGCTGGCCCTGGCCGTGATGAAGCGGCTCCGTGAGGGCGGCCTGAGCGTCCCCCACGACGTCGCCGTCGTCGGCTGGGACGACGTGATGACCGCCCGGTACGTCGTGCCCGGACTGACCACCGTCCGTCAGCCCGTCCGCGAGCTGGGGGCGCTGGCCGCAGAACGGCTGAACGCCCGGATCACGGGTACCACGACCGAGAACAGCCCCCAGGTCATCGCCACCCAGGTCGTGATCCGTGCCTCCTGCGGCTGTCCGGCCACCACCCCGGCACGCGCCGCCCCACTGAACCCTCCCCCCGTCCCCTGAACCCTCCTCCCCGCCCCCTCCCCCCCGAAGGAAAGTGAGAACCCTGATGAGACGCACTCCCGCGCTCGCCGTGGCCACCTTGGCCATTGCGTCGCTCACCCTGACCGCATGCGGCCGCGACAGCGGCGGCAGCGCCAGCTCCGAGACCGCCAAGGACGTCGGCAGCGGCAAGGCGACCGGCACCATCACCGTGTGGGCCATGGGCGCCGAGGGGGAGAAGCTGCCCACCCTGGCCAAGGAGTTCGAGTCGGCCAACCCGGGCGTCAAGGTCAACGTGACCGCCATCCCGTGGGACTCGGCGCACGACAAGTTCGCGACCGCCATCACCGCCGGCACCACGCCGGACGCAGCCATGGTCGGCACCACCTGGATGGGTGAGTTCGCCGGGTTCGACGCCCTCGACCCCACCCCGTCGTCGATCGACAAGTCCGTCTTCTTCGAAGGCGCCCAGAAGACGACCGAGGTCGACGGGACGTCGTTCGGTGTCCCGTGGTACGTCGAGACCCGACTGGTGTTCTACCGCACCGACCTCGCCAAGAAGGCCGGCATCACCACCCCGCCGACCGACTGGGACGGTCTGAAGTCCATGGCAAAGGCCATGCAGGACAAGGCCGGCGCCAAGTACGGCATGGGCTTCCAGGCCGGAGGCCAGGGCTCGTGGCAGTCGATCATGCCCTTCGCCTGGTCCAACGACGCCAACCTCGCCAAGGACGGTGGCAAGGCCTACAACTTCGACGACCCGAAGATCCTCGAGGCCGTGAAGTACTACCAGAGCTACTTCACCGACGGCATCTCGGACAAGGCCGCCCCCAACACCCCGACGACCGAGCCGGACTTCAAGAGCGGCCGCGTGCCGATGTTCCTCTCGGGACCGTGGATGATGTCGGCCGTCGAGAAGGCCGGGGTCACCAAGGACCAGTACGACGTCATGCAGGTGCCGGCCAAGACCAAGAGCTCCTCGTTCGTCGGTGGCTCGAACCTCGTGGTGTTCAAGAAGGCCAAGAACCGCGACACCGCCTGGAAGTTCGTCCAGTGGCTCAGTGACCCCAAGACCCAGGTCAAGTGGTACCAGCAGTCGGCCGACCTCCCCTCGGTGAAGTCCGCCTGGGAGGACCCGTCGATCAGCGCCGACAAGAAGCTCGCCACCTTCGGCAAGCAGCTCGAGACCGCCCAGGCTCCGCCGACCTTCCCGACGTGGGAGCAGGTCGTGACCGGCTTCGACACCGAGATGGAGAAGGTCACCAAGCAGGGCGCCGACCCGGCGGCCGCACTGAAGACCGTGCAGCAGCAGGCCGAGTCGATCGGCACCGGTCAGTAACATGACCACCACCACCGAGGTGACCCCGGTCGGGGGGAAGGGCTCCACGAGCCCGACCCCCCGGCAGGGGCGCCGGCCGGGGAGTGCGAACCGACAGGGCGTCGCAGCGTGGATGCTCGCCCTCCCGTTCTGCCTGCTCTTCCTCGTCTTCACGGCGTGGCCGGTGCTTCAGTCGCTCTTCATGAGCTTCACGGACACCAAGTCGAAGGACCTGCGGACGCCGTTCTCGGTCAACGTGATCGGCATCGACAACTACACGCGGGCCTTCTCCGACCCGGTGTTCCGCAAGGCCGCCTTGAACACCGCCTACTTCGTGGTCATCGGCATGCCGCTCACCCTGTGCATCGCGATGGCAGCAGCCGTGGCGCTGGACAAGGGAATCACGCGGTTCCGGTCGACCTTCCGCCTCGGCTTCTACCTCCCCGTGATCACCTCGATCGTCGCCGTGGCCGTGGTCTGGCGCTTCCTGCTCCAGCAGGAGTTCGGCCTCATCAACACCGCGCTCGGCTGGGTGGGCGTCGACGGGCCCAACTGGCTCGGCGACCCGCACTGGTCGATGCCCGGTCTGATCCTCATGGCGTCATGGCGCAACTTCGGCACGGCGATGATCATCTTCCTCGCCGGACTGCAGGGCGTGCCGTGGTCCCTCCACGAGGCGGCCTCGATCGACGGCGCCAGCGCCTGGCAGCGGTTCCGCTTCATCACGATCCCGATGCTGCGCCCGACGTTGCTGTTCGTGTCTGTCACGACCGGCATCGGCTACCTGCAGTTCTTCGAGGAGCCGTTCGTCATGACCAACGGCGGGCCGCTCAACAGCACCATCTCGCTGTCCATGTACACGTACCAGCAGTTCGGGTTCGGCAACTACGGCTACGCGGCCTCGATGAGCTACATCATCTTCGTCGTCATCGCCGTCGTCACCGCGATCCAGTTCCGGCTGCTGCGCGAGAACACCTGAGGACTGAGGAAAAACCATGACTCGGACCCGCCCCAACTGGCTGCTCTACGCCGTCCTGACGGTCGTGCTGGTAGTCGTCGTCGCACCCTTCGTCTGGATGGTGCTCGGCAGCTTCAAGACGCAGGGCGAGCTGCTGCAGAACCCCCCGACGTGGTGGCCGCAGACCGCGACCCTGGACAACTACACCCAGCTGTTCTCCCGGCTGAACTTCAAGCAGTACTTCTTCAACAGCACCGTCGTGGCCGTCGCCGTCACGGCCGGCAACATGCTGTTCTGCTCGATGGTCGGCTACGCGTTGGCCATGCTCGACTTCCGGGGCAAGAAGGCCCTGTTCGTCGTCGTCATGGCCACACTGCTGATCCCCGGTGTCGTGACCTTCGTCCCGCTGTTCGTCCTCGTGACCAACATCGGCCTGACCAACAGTCTGCCGGGGCTGATCCTGCCCTTCCTGGTCACGCCGTTCGGGGTCTT
The DNA here is from genome assembly GCF_056403935.1 of Pedococcus sp. P2_E4. Classification (NCBI taxonomy): domain Bacteria; kingdom Bacillati; phylum Actinomycetota; class Actinomycetes; order Micrococcales; family Intrasporangiaceae; genus Pedococcus; species Pedococcus sp. P2_E4. The sequence continues at coordinate 52,452 of NZ_JBFUEO010000025.1, forward strand.
CCTGATGCGGCAGTTCATCTCGGGCCTGCCGCGGGACCTGCTCGACGCCGGTCGGGTCGACGGTGCCGGAGAGTTCCGCATCTTCGCCCGGATCATCCTGCCGCTGTGCGGGCCGGCCCTCGCGACGCTCGGGATGCTCACGTTCCTCGGCAGCTGGAACAACTTCCTGTGGCCGCTGGTCGTGGCCCAGGAGGAGAGCAAGTTCACCCTGCCCGTCGCGCTCTCGCTCTATGCCAAGGGCCAGAACTCCACGGAGTACGGGCTGCTCCTCGCCGGGGCCACGGTCGTCATCGTCCCCATCCTCGCCTTGTTCCTCGTCCTCCAGCGACGAGTCATCGAAGGCATCGCCACCACCGGCATCAAGTGACCCAACCCGATTGGAGCCTCACCCACATGACCACCTCAGCTTCCCTCACCCCCTCGCGTCGCCAGCTCCTGGTCGGTGCGGGAGCCGTCGCCGCCGTGGGCCTCACGGCTC
>NZ_JBFUEO010000026.1:0-52369 GCF_056403935.1 Pedococcus sp. P2_E4
GCCCGGCCCAGGCCCGCCGACCCGGCCCAGGCCCGCGGCCGGCCGCCCGGGCCACCCGACCCGCCCATCCGAGCCACCCCTCCGCTCCGAAACACTGCGACCGTCCGACCCCAGGAGCCCGATGACCGCCGCCCGCCTGCTCTGGCCCACCGAGCTGGAGTCCCCTCGCGCCGTCGTGCTGATCCTGCACGGAGGCAAGGCCAGGAGCCGACGTGCCGTACGCCCGTGGCAGTCCGCCGTGTGGCGCATGGGCCCGTTCGCCAGGGCCGTGGCCGGCGCTGGTCACGGCCAGGTCGCCGTCGCCGAGATCCGGTATGCCGTGCGTGGCTGGAACGGCAAGGACGCCAGCCCCGTCGCTGACGCCCGACTGGCCCTGGGGCAGATCGCGGCCCGCCACCCCGGCGTCCCCATCGGGCTGCTCGGCCACTCCATGGGCGGCCGGGTCGCCCTGCACCTCGCCGATGACGAGCGGGTCCGCGCGATCGCGGCCCTCGCGCCGTGGGTGGAGCCCCGGGACACTGCCCGCAGCCACCCCGGCCTCCACGTCCTCGTCATGCACGGCACCCGCGACATGATGACCTCGCCCAAGAGCTCGCTGGCCATGGCCGGGTCGATGCGGGCCCAGGGAGCCGACGTCACCTACGAGGCGGTCAAGGGCGACAGCCACGCGATGCTGCGCCAGGCCGACCGGTGGCACACGGAGTCCGCCGGCTTCCTCGTCGAGCACCTCCTGGCGGACGGCGCGTAAGGGCCCCGACGGCGCCAACGCCGCCCAGCACGTCTCGCCGCGCGGAGGGCGCCTAGCGCTCTTCTGGTGTCGAAACGGCATACGCCTCGACGATGTGCTCGGCCACCTCGAGCTCGGGGGACAGGTCCCGGTCCTCCATGTCGGCGGGCAGGTCCGCGCAGCGGGCCAGCGCCGCACCGAGCTCGCCGGCGGGGGTCACACCGCGCATCCGCAGGGCGCGCACCGTGCACACGAGCTCGACCGCCAGCATCCGCCGGTACGCGGCGGTCGCGTCGCCGAGCCGCAGCGCCGCCTGCCCAGCGAACGAGGCGTCGTCCTCGATCCCTGCCGACACCCCAGCGGTCTGCACGCTCGACGGTGTCGACGCGACCCCCCGGATCATCGAAAGGGCTGACGCCGCAACGTACTCCGCGATCAGCACGCCCGACGACCCCGGCGTCCGGTCGGACAGGAACAGGGGCAGACCGAGGCCGCTGTCGGTGAGGGTGTGGCTGATCCGCGACTGCACTGCCTGGGCCGACCGGGTCAGCGCCAGCAGCGCGGAGTCCACCGCCAGGACGAGGTATGCCGCGTGGAAGCCGCCGTGGTGCGTCACCTCGCCACCCGAGGGGCTCGCCGAGAACAGCGGGTTCTCGGACGCGGTGTTGGCCGCCGTCTCCACGACGGTCTTGAGGTCGGTGACCGTGTCGAGCACCGGCCCGTGCACCTGGGGCCAGGTGCGCAGGCCGAAGAAGTCCTGGATGTGGGCCGGTTCGCCGGACTGCCCAGCCAGCAGCTCCCGCAGCACCCGGGCGACCTCCTGGGCGCCACGGAACGGCGTCGCCGCTGCGGCTCGCTCGCTGATGGCCTCGGGATTGCCTTGCAGCGCAACGAAACTCAGCGCGCACACCGTGTCTGCGGCACGGGCGAGGGCGTGCAGTGACGCCGCGTGCAGACCCGTCTCCGCGATGGCGAAGGCGTTCGAGGACATGAGTGGCAGCGCGTCGGCCGTCGTGAGCTGCAGGTCCGCACGCCGCGCGCCCCCGACCCGCTCCCGCTCGCCCAGGAGCGTCAGCCCCACCTCGGCGAGGGCCGTCAGGTCGCCGGTGCCCAGGGACCCGTACCGGTGGACGACCGGGAGGTCGTCCTCCGGAGCACCCACGAGCGCGGCCAGCACCTCGGCCACCCGCGGGTTCGCACCCGACCCACCGGCCAGGAGCTGGTTGGCCCGGACAGCGAGCGCGGCTCGCACGACCCGGGTCGGCACCACCTCACCCCATCCCGCTGCGTGCGAGCGCAGCAGCCGGACCCCGTGGTCGACCGCCGACGAGGTGGTCTCGTCGCGCGCCGCGCCGACGCCGGTCGTGCGGCCATAGACCTGCTGCCCCGCCGAGAGGTCCGCGGCGATCCGGTGTGACTCGGCGGCCCGGGCAAGGGCTCCGGGCTCCACCGAGGTCGCGGATCCCCATGCAGCCGCAGCCAGTCCGTCGAGGTCGAGGGTGGCGCCGTCGAGGCGCAGGGTCGCAGGCACGGGACCAGTATCCGGGACCTGTGCTCGCCGAGGGGCGCGGACCGTCGGCGCGCTGGGTTAGGTTGATCCGCATGATCGCCTTCGACCGCGTGACGAAGCGGTACCCGGACGGCACGGTCGCCGTCGACGACCTGTCCCTCGAGGCCCCCAGCGGCAAGATCACCGTGCTGGTGGGTCCCTCCGGGTGTGGCAAGACGACCAGCCTGCGGATGATCAACCGGATGATCACCCCGACGAGCGGCACCATCAGCCTCGACGGTCGTGACACCTCCCGCATGAAGGAGTCCGAGCTGCGACGCGGCATCGGCTACGTCATCCAGCACGCGGGGCTCTTCCCGCACCGCACGGTGCTCGACAACGTCGGCACCGTCCCGCGGCTGCTCGGCCAGGACCGCAAGGCGGTCGACAGGCGCTCGCTGGAGCTGCTCGAGCGCGTGGGCCTCGACCCGGCGTTCGCCAAGCGCTACCCGGCCCAGCTCTCCGGTGGCCAGCAGCAGCGCGTCGGGGTCGCGCGGGCGCTCGCCGCCGACCCGCCCGTGATGCTCATGGACGAGCCCTTCAGCGCCGTCGACCCGGTGGTGCGCGAGCAGCTCCAGGACGAGTTCCTGCGCCTGCAGGGCGAGCTCGGCAAGACGATCGTCTTCGTCACCCACGACATCGACGAGGCGATCAAGCTCGGCGACCAGGTTGCGGTGCTCCGCGTCGGTGGGGTGCTCGCCCAGCTGGCCGACCCGGCATACCTGCTCGCGCACCCGGTCGACGACTTCGTGGCCGACTTCGTCGGACGCGACCGCGGCTATCGCGCCCTGTCCTTCCAGCCGACCCCGCGCCTCCCGCTCGCCCCCGAGCGCACCATCGCCCTGGGCGAGTCGGCCGCCGGGCTCGACAGTGACTGGGTGCTCGTCGTCGACGGCGACAACCACCCGCTGGGCTGGATCGAGCCGAGCCGGGTCAAGGGTGAGGTCCGCACCGAGATGCTCCACCGCGGCGGCACCACCGCCCGGGGGAGCGGCCCGCTGCGCGCCGCCCTCGACGCCGCCCTGTCCAGCCCGAGCCGCCGTGGCGTGATCGTCGACGACTCCGGCGCCCTCGTCGGCACCGTCAAGGCGCACGAGGTGCTCACCGCCATCGAGGAGGCCGGCCGCCCCGAGCTCCAGGACCCCGACCGGCCCGGCGCGACCCCGTCATGACCTACTTCCTCGACCACCTCAGTGAGGTGCTGAGCCGCACGGGGCAGCACATCTACCTCGCCGGGGTGCCACTGGTCGTCGGGCTGCTGCTCGCGCTGCCGCTCGGGTGGCTCGCTCGGCGCTTCCCCGCCCTCTACGCCCCCTTCACCGCAGGCTTCGGGCTGCTCTACACGATCCCCAGCCTCGCGCTGTTCGTGCTGCTCCCGGGCATCCTCGGCACCAAGATCCTGTCCTCGGTCAACGTCGTCGTCGCGCTCACGCTCTACACAGTCGCCCTGCTCGTGCGCACCGTCGCCGACGGCCTCGGCGCGGTGCCCGACTCCACGAAGCAGGCCGCCACGGCGATGGGCTTCGGCGGCGGCAAGCGGTTCTTCGCGGTCGAGCTGCCGCTCGCGGTCCCCGTCATCTCGGCCGGCCTGCGGGTGGCCGCGGTCAGCAACGTCAGCATCGTGAGCGTCGCCACCATCCTCGGCGTCCCCCAGCTGGGGCTGTTCTTCAGCGACGGGTTCAACCGCTTCTACTACACCCCGCTCGTCATCGGCATCGTCGCGTGCATCGTGCTGGCGCTGCTCTTCGACGTCGTCATCGTCGGGGCCACCCGCCTGATGACTCCCTGGCTACGGGCGACGGGAGGCGGGGCATGATCGCCGGCATCATCGACTGGCTGTCCGACGCGTCGCACTGGTCCGGCGCCGACGGCATCCCGCTGAGGCTGTTCGAGCACGTCTGGTACTCCGCGCTCTCCCTCGCGATCGCCGCGCTCATCGCGATCCCCCTCGGCCTGGCCATCGGGCACACCGGGCGCGGGCGGTTCCTGGTGGTCAACCTCGCGGGCGCCGCACGGGCCATCCCGAGCCTGGGCCTGATCTACCTCATGGTGCTCTACTTCTTCTCCCGGGTGAGCGGTGAGTCGGCCTTCATCGTGCCGACGATCATCGTGCTCACCGTGCTGGCGATCCCGCCGATCATGTCGGGCGCCTATGCCGGGGTCGAGGGCGTCGACCCGGCCGCCCGCGACGCCGCCAAGGGCATGGGCATGACCGGGGGCCAGGTGCTGTCGAAGGTCGAGGTGCCCAACGCCCTGCCCCTGATCTTCTCGGGCTTCCGCTCCGCCACCCTGCAGGTCATCGCCACGGCCACCCTTGCCGCCGTCATCGGCGCCGGAGGGCTCGGCCGGTTCCTCATCGACGGCCAGAAGGTCCTCGACTACGCACAGATGTCCGGTGGGGCCGTGCTCGTGGCCGTGCTGGCGCTGGGCACCGACGGCCTGCTCGCCCTGGTCCAGCGGTATGCCGTGTCGCCCGGTCTCACGGGCCGGATTGCCCGAGGCGGGAATACCCCCAAGGATGTAGAGATTGAACTCGAAACACGTACGGTGAAGGCGCAAGCCAGCTGAGCGCCCGCTCGGCAGACAGTAGGGAGACAACCGTGAAGTTGCCCAAGATCGCTCTGGCACTCGCCTCAGCAGCGGCCCTGATGACCACCGCAGCCTGCGGCGACTCGGGTGGGGACCCGTTGGCCACCGGTGGCGGCAGCAGCTCGTCCAGCGGTGCGGGCGGCGGCGGCATCACCGTCGGCTCGGCCGACTTCCCCGAGAGCGCGCTGCTGGCCGAGATCTACGCCGGCGCCCTCGAGGCCAAGGGTGTCAAGGTCACCAAGCGCCTCAACATCGGCGCCCGCGAGGCCTACATCCCGGCCCTCCAGGACGGGTCCATCGACCTGATCCCCGAGTACACCGGCGTCCTGACCCAGTACTTCAACAAGGACGCCAAGGCCACCGACTCCGATGGCGTCTACACCGAGCTCAAGGCGTCGCTGCCGGCCACGCTGACCGTGCTCGACAAGTCCGCCGCCGAGGACAAGGACTCCGTCGTCCTCACCAAGGCCAAGGCCGACGAGCTCGGCGTGAAGTCGATCGAGGACCTCAAGGGCAAGAGCGACAAGCTCACGTTCGGCGGCCCGCCCGAATGGAAGACCCGCGCCTCCGGCCTCCCGGGCCTGAAGAAGGTCTACGGCCTCGAGTTCAAGGCCTTCCGCCCGCTGGACGCCGGCGGCCCGCTCACGGTGCAGGCGCTCAAGAACGGTCAGGTCGACGCGGCCGACCTGTTCACGACCGACCCCAACATCGCGGCCAACAACTTCGTGATCCTCGACGACCCGAAGAGCTTCTTCGCGGCCCAGAACGTCGTCCCGCTCATCACCAAGAGCAAGAGCAACGCCACCATCGAGGGCGCGCTCAACGCGGTGTCGGCCAAGCTCGACACCACGACGCTCGCTGCACTGCTGACCCAGGTCGTCACCGACAAGAAGGACGCGTCGGTGGTCGCCAAGGAGTTCCTCAGCAAGAACTCCCTCAGCTGAGCGCGGCGCCGGCTCGCGCCGGCACCCTGGCCGTCTGAGGCCGAAGTGCCCGTGGTGCCGGCGCCGAACCGCACCTGCACAGGCCAAGCAGAAGGGCCGGGTGGCTTCACTGGAAGCCACCCGGCCCTTCTTTCGCAGACCCCCCGATCCGCGGGTCCTTTCCGGAACTCAGGAAGCGCCCCTCCGCGTCGCCTGAGACCCGGACCGGTCCGAACGTTCTCTAGAGTGGCGGCGGGGGCACCGTGCCGGCATCGGTGAAACCACCGATATTCACCCAGGGGGGTCGATAGCCTGTGGACGTGTTGACTCCATGCGTGGGGCGTGACGACACCCTGGAGCGACTCAGCAGACTTGTCGAGGCCAACCGCTGGGTGACGCTGACCGGGGCACCGGGCTGCGGCAAGACCCTCTTGGCGCGGCACCTCGCTGCATCCAGGGTCGGCGCCCCCACCGTCTGGGTGTCGGCGAACCGGCACCCGAACACCGACACCCTCGTCACGGCCTGCCTCGACGCACTGGGGGCGGACCTCGCGCCGGGTGAGGCACCCGGGCTGGCGCTCAAGCGGGCCCTGGACGACCAGCCGCTGCTGCTGGTGCTCGACGGTGTCGACTCCATCGACGGCCTCGGCGCACTCCTCGACACGCTGGTCGACGACGCTGACGGCTTCCACCTTCTGTGCACCGCCACCACCGTCGCGGGCCGGCCGAACGAGGCGGTCCTGCGGCTGTCGCCGTTGCCGGTCCCCGATACCGCGAGCCCGTTGGAGGGCCCCGCGGTCGAGCTGCTGCTGGCCCGCGTCGCGGCCGCAGGCGGGCTGCCCATCGACCTCGACGCGAACGGTCCCACCGTGCGCAAGCTGCTGGCCGAGAGCGGCGGACTGCCGTCCGTGATCGAGCAGCTGGCCGTGCAGATCGCGCTCATCGGGGTGAGCGACGTCGTGCCCGCCGGCACCCTCGCCGAGGCGGTCCGCGGGTCCTACGACCTGCTCGACGAGGACCAGCAGCGGTGCCTGCGACGGCTTGCCGTCATCGGACACCCCGTGGGCCTCGACGCGCTGGCCGACCTGTGGGACCTCTCGCGCACCGAGGCGGTCCAGCAGGCGTCCGCTCTGGCCCGGCGCAGCCTCGTCGAGGTCCAGCCCGACGGGCGCTTCGACATGCTCGCCCCGCTGCGCGAGTTCGGCCGGCACATGGCGGCAGCCAGCGGGGACCAGCCCGCCGCAGAGGCGGGCCTGCTGCGCTGGGTTCAACGCGTCATACCGCAGGACCTCAACAGCGGAGCGGCCGACGAGCCCTGGCTCGCGGAGATCGAGCTCGTCACGGCGGCCATCACGAGGGCCTGTGCCACCGACGAGGGCCGACCCGAGGGCTACGCCCTGGCCAACCGCGCCTTCTCCTCGCTCTACACCGCGATGCGGGCCCGCGAGGCCGTGGACCTGCTCGAGGCCGTCCTCGACAGCGGCGACGGCCCGCCGGCCATCGGGTCACAGCTCGCCCGACGGGCGGGCATCTGCGCCTCCGAGGTCCGGGGCACCTACGAGGGCCTGCGGTTTCTCGACCGGGCCGAGGAGCACGCTGCGGCCCTGGACCCCGCCTCGCGTGACCTCGAGCTGGCGCGCAACGCGGCGATCCGAGCCGAGATGCACCTCGACGCCGGCAACCTCGACGCGGCCCGGGCCGACGCGGAGGTGACCCTGTCGCACCGACAGTCCGACGCGAACGTCACGCGCCAGGCCCGGCGCACCCTCATGGATGTCTGCGTCTCCCGCGGCGACCTCGCCGAGGCCGAACGGCTGGCTCCGCTCATCCTCGATGCGCCGCCGCCGGACGAGCAGTGGATGGCGCTGTCCGCGCACACGCTGCAGGCCCGGATCGCCTGGGAGCAGGGCCGCCTGGTGGAGGCGGCCTCGCTGGCCGCGTTCGCCCGGGACCGCGGTCAAGCGACCCATGAGGACCGCATCGCGCTCCTGGCCGACACCGTGCACCGGCTGGTGACGGGCACCGGGACGATCGAGGTCGACACCGAGACTCTGCCCTGGGCCGTCCGACTCGGCGTGCAGCTGCAGCAGGCCCGCGACCTGCTCGCCCGGGGTGAGGTCGCGCAGGCCGCCGGGCTGGCCGCCGACGTCGTCGTGCTCGCCGACACCAGCAAGCTCGGGCGTGACGGGGTCGAGGCCCGGCTGTTCGTGGCCGAGTGCCTGGTGGCGATGGGCGAACCCTCGCAGGCCCGCGCGTCCTTCCTCTCGGCCCTGCGCCGGGCCAGCGAGATCCCGATGCCCCTGCGGGCGGCGGACGCCCTCGACGGGCTTGCGGTCCTCCAGGGCGAACCCGGCAGCGCGGCATACCGGCAGCTCACGGGAGCCGCGGCGGCGCTGCGGGTGAGCCGGCGAGCCGTCGGCCGCCCCGTCGCCGGGTCGCCGCCCCCCAAGGGCGCCGTCCGCGACTGCCCCGCAGGGTGGCTCGTGGGTGGGCACTTCAGCCCGGCCGGGGTGGCAGCCGTCGCGGACCTCCTCGCGCCGCAGGAGCCGGCCGACCAGCCGACAACCCCGCTCGGGTCACTCACCAAGGCCGAGCTCGCGGTCTCACAGCTCGTGGCGGAGGGTCTGACCAGCCGCCAGATCGCCGAGAAGCTGTTCGTCTCGCCGCGTACGGTCGACGCGCACCTGTCGCACATCTTCCGCAAGCTCGAGATCGCCTCGCGCGCCAAGCTGGCCGCTCTCATGGCCGAGATCGCCTGACCCATCCCCGTGGCCGTGCGGCGACGAACCACGGGCATGCCGGACCGGACCTATCGCCTCGTGATCGCGGCCTGCCGGCTGCTGTTCCGGGTGCTCGGCCTGCGGCTCGAGGTCAGGGGTGCCGTTCGGCTGCCGGCGACCGGGCCGGTCGTCGTCGCCGCCAACCACAACTCGTTCCTCGACTTCATGCTCGTGGGACTCGTCGGGACCATGCGGGGGCGGTTGGTCCGGTTCCTCGCCAAGCAGGCGGCGTTCGAGTGGGCGGGCTCGCGGGGACTCATGCGCGCCATGCGGCACATCCCTGTGGACCGGGCCCACGGTGAGGTGGCTGCGCGGTCGGCGCTGCGGGCGCTGCAGTCCGGAGAGGCCGTGGGGATCTATCCCGAGGCGACGATCGGCCGGGCGTTCGAGGTCAAGGCCACTGACGACTTCCGGCGCGGCGCCGCCTACCTGGCGCTCGCGACCGGGGCGCCGCTCGTGCCGGTCGCGCACTGGGGTCTGCACCGGGTCATGACGGTGGACGGCCGTCGGTCACTGCGCCGCGGCACCGCCGTCGTCGTTGTGGTCGGCGAACCCCTCGTGCCGCAACCGGGCGAGGACGCCGCAGCGCTCACCGTCCGGCTGCACGACCGTCTCGAGTCGATGGTCGCCGGCCTCGTCGGCAGCTATCCGCAGGCTCCGCTCGAGCCCGGGCGCACCTGGTGGTGGCCGGCGTCCCGGGGCGGAGCGGCGCCCCCGCTCGAGGAGGCCCGGGCGCTCGACGTCGCTGCCGTCGCCCGGGTCGACGCGCGGACCCCGCGCCGCGGACCTCACTAAAGCCTGCTAGCAGGGGTTAGCTGAATCCGGACAGCTTGCACCCTGTCCGGATTCAGCCAGGACTTGCTAGCAGGGGTTAGGGAGAGGGTTGGCGAGAGGGTTGGCGAGAGGGTCAGGAGAGGATCAGGCGAGGGTGGGCTGGGGCTCCGGCTCGGGCTCGGCCGCGTCGGCAGGTCGCTCGTCGCCGCCGCGCTTGACGGCCGCGAGCAGCATCTGGGCGACGTCGACGACCTCGACGTCCTCGCCGCGGCCCTCGGACTGGGCGGCGGTTAGGCCGTCGGAGATCATCACGCGGCAGAACGGGCAGCCGATCGCGATCCGCTCGGCGCCGGTGCCGATGGCCTCCTCGGTGCGGTTGGTGTTGATCCGCGTGCCGAGCTTCTCCTCCATCCACATGCGGGCACCACCGGCGCCGCAGCAGAACGACTTCTCCCTGGTGCGCTCCATCTCCTTGAGCTCGACGCCGGGCAGGGCGCCGATGAGCTCGCGCGGCGGGGCGTAGACGCCGTTGTGGCGGCCGAGGTAGCAGGGGTCGTGGTAGGTCACGGTCTCGGCGGTCGAGGCGACGTCCTTGTTGGTGGACTTGCCGGGCACGTCGGTCGGCCGGGCCACCGGGACGAGCTTCTTCTCGCGGACGAGGCGGTTGAGCAGCTGGGTGTGGTGGACCACCTCGTACTTGCCGCCGAGCTGCGGGTACTCGTTCTTGATGGTGTTGAAGCAGTGCGCGCAGGTGACGACGATCTTGGTGGCGCCCACCTCGTTGAGCGTCTCGACGTTCTGCTGCGCGAGCATCTGGAACAGGAACTCGTTGCCCGCCCGACGCGCGGAGTCACCGGTGCAGGACTCACCGTCGCCGAGGATGGCGAACGTGACCCCGGCCTGGTCGAGCAGCTCCGCGACCGCGCGGGTGGTCTTCTTGGCGCGGTCTTCGTAGGCACCGGCGCAGCCGACCCAGAACAGGTAGTCCACGTCGTCGGCGGACTCGACGTCCTGGCCGAGGATCTTGACCTCGAACGGCAGGTCCTTGGCCCAGTCGAGCCGTGCCCGAGCGGCCATGCCCCACGGGTTGCCCTTGTTCTCGAGGTTCTTGAACAGCCCGCCGAGCTCATTCGGGAACGCGGACTCGATGAGGTTCTGGTAGCGCCGCATGTCGACGATCGCGTCGACGTGCTCGATGTCGACGGGGCACTGCTCGACGCAGGCGCCGCACGTGGTGCAGGACCACAGGACGTCCTGGTCGATGACCGCGTCCGGTCCGTGCGGGTTGTATGCCGCGAGCGCGCCTGCGCCGGAACCGACCCCGTGGGTGCCGTCCCCGGCCGCAAGGCTGGTGGCGGCATACCCGGTGTCACCGATGAGGGGCACCTCGGCGAGCTGGGCGGCGTCCTCGCCGAGCGCCTCGCGCTCGGACTCGGTGGCGAGCAGCCACGGCGCCTTGGCGTGGGCGTGGTCGCGCAGCGCCATCACGAGCAGCTTGGGCGACAGGGGCTTGTCGGTGTTCCACGCGGGGCACTGGGACTGGCAGCGGCCGCACTCGGTGCAGGTGCTGAAGTCCAGCAGGCCCTTCCAGGTGAAGTCCTCGACCTTGCCGACGCCGAGCGCGGCGTCCTCGTCGAGGTCCTCGACGTTCTCGAAGTCCAGTGGCTCGCCACCGACCGTGATCGGCTGGAGCTCGCCGAGCGAGGTGCGACCGTCGGCGTGGCGCTTGAGGAAGATGTTGAAGAACGCCAGGAACCGGTGCCACGCGACCCCCATGGTCGGCTGCAGCGAGATGGTGATCATCCAGGCGAACGAGATGAGGATCTTCGCCGCCGCGACGACGACGATGACGTCCTCGAGGCGCGACACCGACCAGCCCTTGAACATCGCGCCGAGCCACCCGGTCAGCGGGTAGTGCAGGGCGTCGGCGTGACCGACGCCGGAGAAGCCCTGGGTGCCGCCGTTGAAGTCGAGGGCGTACTCGAGCGCCCGCAGCGTGATGATGCAGATCGTGACGCCGAGGATCGTGAGCTCGACGTAGTAGGCCTGCCAGAACGTGGACCCGAAGAACCGGCTGCGTCGCCCGCCCTCGCCCGCCGCGCTGCGCGGGTGGTTCCTCTGCCGGATGACCATCAGCGCGACGATGCCGACGAGCCCGGTCCAGGCAAAGAACTCCGTCACCCACTCGTAGAGGAAGAAGTGCCCGATGAGCGGGAGCGCGAAGTCGGCCTTGACTAGCTGCCCGAAGGCGTTCAGCAGCGTGAAGAACAGCACCCCGAAGCTGATCATCGTGAACCAGTGCGCCACCGCCACGACCGGCAGCCGCGACATCCGCGTGTGACCGAGGAACTCGCGCAGCAGCGTCATCGTGCGCTGGCCCTTGTCGCCCGTGCGCGTGGTGTCGGGCTGCCCGAGGCGGAACACGGCCAGGAACTGCCGGATGACCCTGACGAACAGCGCGATCCCGGTGAGTGCGACGGCCCCGCAGAAGACGAGCGCGACGATCTGGAGTGCAGACATGGCGGCCAGCCTACCCATGGGTAAGCGCCTGCTTAGCGGTGTGTGAGCAGGGTCAAAGAGGTGTCGCCGCAGTCGTCATTCCCGGCAGGCCCCGGCCACAGGCCGATTCTGGACGGGCGTTGCGTGACTGCATAACAATCTGTTGGAATATGCATAACGTCTCGTTCGCTGATCAGAGCGAACGCCCACGTCCGCGCGCGGCACAGCGCGCGGCATACCCGAACGAGGACCACGCATGCCCATCTATGACGACGTGACCAAGCTCATCGGCAACACGCCCCTGGTGCGGATCAACCGACTGATCGACAGCGAGGCGATCGTCGCGGGCAAGCTCGAGTTCTACAACCCCGCGTCGTCGGTCAAGGACCGCATCGGGGTCTCGATCATCGACGCCGCCGAGGCCGCGGGGGCGCTCAAGCCCGGTGGCACCATCGTCGAGGCGACGTCGGGCAACACCGGCATCGCCCTCGCCATGGTCGGTGCGGCCCGGGGCTACAACGTCGTGCTCACCATGCCCGAGACGATGAGCAAGGAGCGGCGTGCCCTCCTGCGCGCGTATGGCGCCGAGCTGATCCTCACCGAGGGCGCCCTGGGCATGAAGGGCGCCGTGGCCAAGTCCGAGGAGGTCGCGGCGGAGCGTGGCGGGATCCTCGCCAAGCAGTTCGCCAACGAGGCCAACCCCGAGATCCACCGCAAGACCACCGCGGAGGAGATCTGGAAGGACACCGACGGCCAGGTCGACATCGTCATCGCCGGCATCGGCACCGGCGGCACCATCACCGGCGTCGGGCAGGTGCTCAAGTCCCGCAAGCCCGGGGTCCAGATCATCGCCGTGGAGCCCGAGGAGTCGCCGATCCTCAACGGCGGCCAGCCCGGACCGCACAAGATCCAGGGCATCGGCGCCAACTTCGTTCCCGAGATCCTCGACCGCGACGTCTACGACGAGGTCATCGACATCAACGCCGAGACCGCGGTCGAGTGGGCCAAGCGCGCCGCGAAGGAGGAGGGACTGCTCGTCGGCATCTCGTCCGGCGCCGCGCTCGCGGCCGCCAACCAGGTCGCCACCCGTCCAGAGAACGCCGGCAAGACCATCGTCGTGATCATCCCGTCGTTCGGTGAGCGCTACCTGTCGACGATCCTCTTCTCCGACCTGCTCGACTGACCGCTGGAACACACGCATCCGACCCCCGACCCCACCGATCCCGACCCGAGGCGGCGCTTCCCCAGTGACCCTGGCCCTGTATGCACGGCGGGCGCGTAGTCGCATCGTCGATGACCTCGACGCGGCCCTGGCGCGTGACCCTGCGGCCGCGTCGCGGGTCGATGTCGCCCTGAACTCGCCCGGCCTGCATGCGATCTGGGTCTACCGGTTCGCCCACCGGCTGTGGCTGCGCGGCGGTCTGCTCAAGCCGGTGGCCCGGGTCATCATGACGGTCACGCGGTCGGTGACGGGGGTGGAGATCCACCCCGGTGCGGTCATCGGCCACCGCTTCTTCATCGACCACGGCATGGGGGTCGTGATCGGCGAGACGGCCGAGGTCGGCGACGACGTCATGCTCTACCACGGGGTGACGCTCGGGGGCCGCTCGATGGCCAAGACGAAGCGCCACCCCACCGTCGGCAGCCGGGTGACGATCGGTGCAGGAGCCCGCGTGCTCGGCCCCGTGTACATCGGGGACGACGTGCAGGTCGGCGCCAACTCCGTGGTCGTGAAGGACGTCCCCGCTGGGGCGATCGCGACGGGCATCCCGGCGACGATCAGGTTCCCGCAGGGCCACGAGGACCCCTACGAGGCGATGTTCAAGGACCCCGCACTCTGGATCTGAGCCGGGTCCGGGCGCCAGTCGGTGCCGTACAGGCAGAAGGCCCCCGCGAGGGGGTGTGCCTCCAGGGTCCGGGCCAGCGCCTCCGACGCTGACCGGCCACCGGCCAGCTGGTGGTGGTAGGTCACCATCGCCGCCGCGGCTGCGGCGTCCGAGACCGGTGCGACGGGTGCGACCACGCTGCGTACGCCCAGCGCCATCAGGGCCGCTGTGAGGCCGAGGGGCTCGTCGCCCGGCAGCGGGTCGGTGCGACCCACGTCGCACGCGGACAGGACGACGTGTCGGGCGTTCGCAGGGCGCGGCAGCTCGTGGGCGAAGACGGGGCCGTCGGCCATGGACAGCGACGAGAACCACGGGTTCTGCCGCTCGTGGGTGCCGTGGGCAGCCACGTGGACCACTCCGCCGCCGACCAGCGCCTCGCGCACGGCCCCGGTCGTGGCCCCCTCGTATGCCGTGGACCTCACCCCCGCGGCCCGCCAGATCTCGCTGACGGCCCCCGCCTCGGCGACCGCCCGTCCCAGCCTCGGGCCCGCGAGCGTGGCGACGGAAAGGCGTGCTGCGCCGGCGTCCTCCGTGCCCAGGAGTGGTGTGGCCCAACGGGTCAGCGAAGGGGCCACGGTCACGGGGCGTCCCGCGAGGGTGGGCAGCATGCCCCACGGCACGGCCATCAGGGTGCGCCCGGGGACGACCACGACAGGGCCGTCGTCGAGCTCGAGCTCGGAGAACAGCCGACGGTCCAGCGCCTCGACCGACTCGGCCACCGCCCGCTCGACAGCCGCCTCGAGGGCCGGGTTGGTGACCGCGAACGCATGGGCGTGCAGGTCGCGGGTCAGCCGGTCGGCGAGGGCCCCCACCTGCGCGGCCGGGCCGAGGTGGTGCATCCGGCTCCCGCGTGGTGTCACGACGAGGACGTACTCCTGCCCCTCCTGCGCGACCCAGACGAGGGCCTGCTCACCCCGTGCCTCCAGCAGTGCACGGGTCGCAGCGTGTCGGACCGGGGCGACTGCGGTCCCGGCACCGTTCTGCTCCGCGCGTGCCCAGTCGAGGTGGCTGACCTCCCACTCGAGCTCGGCAGCACGGGCGCGATGACGGTCGCCCGCCTTGCCGGGCTCCGCCGCCGCGCGACGGGCCTGCCGCAGCTCGGCGACCAGCTCTGCCGAGCGCTCGTCCTCGGGAGCGGTGAGCAGGGGCAGGCGGTGCGAGACGGCGCGCCATCGCTCCACGGCGTCGAAGACCCGGGGCACCGAGCCGCTCGCGAGCGCGTCGTTGACGTCGAAGTCTGCGATCCGCCTGCCGTGCAGGGCCAGTGCCGACCGGATCTCGAGGCTCTGGCTCGGTGCCTGGCGCTCGGTCAGGCGGTGCATCGCCGAGCGGATCGTTTTGCGTGAGCGTGTCGCGTCGCCTTGTGCTGCAGCGACTTTCGCGACGAGTAGGCGGTCGTGCATGTCGGCGGCGAAGCCTTGGCGAACCCGCCCCCGGAGCTGCTGCACGGCATACGCGGCCTCGGGGACCCGACCCCGCAGGAGGTGTGCCTCGACCTGCACCCGCGCCGCGAGGCGCTCGTCGGGGGTGACCGGCCGTTCGACGTCCAGCCACGGTGTAAGGGTGCGTTCGAGCGAACGCGGTACGACGCCGCCCGTGACCGACACCGAGGCGCGGAGCAGGGCGGCGCTGCGCTGGCGCTCGCGGGCACCCCTGGCCCGGAACGCCGCGACGGCCGCGTCGAGGTGGTCGCGGGCGGTCGCCGGGTCGTCACGCAGCAGGGCCGTGGTCGCGAGGTCGAGCCGCAGGTCCGCCTCCTCGAGGCGGTGCCCGTCGCGGCGCGCCTCGTCGAGGGCGCGGGTCAGCGTTTCGCGGGCCTGGTCGACGAGGCCGGCCTCGAGGAGCACGAGGGCGAGGTCGTGCTGGGCCCGCACGCGCCCCACCGACACCGACATCTCGTCGGCCTCGCGCATCAGCCGGATCGCCTCGGGGAGCCGCCCCGCGTAGTACTCGAGACAGCCCAGGTTGTGCCGAGCCTTGAACTCCTGCGCCGCGAGCCCGTGCTGCATGCTCAGGCGCAGGGCGGTCTCGAGGTCGGCGCGCGCCGGGCCCAGCTCGAGCAGCGACAGGTGCGCCAAGCCCCCGTTGATGAGCGCGGCGACCTGCTCGCCGGGGGTGAGCAGGGAGCGGGACTCACCGACCTGGTCGAGGGCGGCGAGGGCAGCGCGCCAGTCCTGGCAGGACACCTGGACGACGGCCTCCTGCACCCAGCTCAGCGCGTGGAAGCGCGCCGAGTCGCTCTGGGCCCTCGAGTCCTCGAGCATGGCGAGGGCCTGGTCGAGACCGTGCAGCGCCAGCGTCGGCCAGGCCAGCGTGATCAGGAGCCGAGCACGCGCGGCGACGCTCTCGTCGTGGTCCAGCGACTCGGACAGGGCCAGGGCTCGGCGGAGGGTGCGCTCGGCGTCACGGAACCTGCCGACCTCGTTGAACTTCCTGCCCCGGGCCAGGAGATCGGCGACCCGATGATCCGCAACCTCGATGGCGTCTCCTCAGATCTCGATCGCTGGGGTGATGACCGGCCGGCTCTGTGGGTCGTCGAGGCGCCGCATCACCAGGTGGACGAGCCCCCGCTCGACCGACGCGAAGGTGAACCTGCCGGCGTCGTCCGTCGTGGTCTCCTGGGTGCCCGACCGCTCGCGCAGCTCGACGTGGGTGGGCCCCGTCGTGACCCAGCCGCTCAGCCGGACACTGCCGCCCACGACCGCCTCGAGCGTGATCATCGCCGTGAGGTGGTCGCTCGAGAACGTGATGGTGCCGGCCCGGTCGTACTGCGTGGAGCGCACCCCCGCGAGCTCCGCGGTCGTCGAGGTGATCTCGGCGATCTCGGCCTCGAGGGCGGCCACGGACATCGCGAACTTCGCCCGCTCGGCGAGCCCCGTCGGCACGGGGTCGCTCGCCTGGAGGATGGTGCGCAACGTCGACAGTGCCCGGACGTCCTGCTCGTCGATCTCGCCGTCCGCCGCGGAGCCCCACTCGTCGTCGGGTGTCATGTCGTCGAGGGTCATGTCGTCACCCATCCTGAGTCGCCGAGCAGGGCCGCTCGGAGCTTGGCGAGGCATCGTCCCCGCGTGGGGCCGATGCTGCCGATCGGCATGCCGAGCGCTTCGGCCACCTGCGCGTAGTCGGGTCGCTCGGCCAGGGCGATGACGCGCAGCAGCTGTTGGCAGCGCTCCGGCAGGTCCTTGAAGTGCTGCCACAGCACGCCCTGCTCCTGGCTGCGCACGACGACCTCGGCGGGCTCGTCCCTCGTCGCGGTGGCGGCATCAGGCATCGCATCGCCCAGGTCCTCGCGGAAGTCCTCGCGCCGGGCCCGCTTGGACACCGCCCAGGCCTCGCGCCGGGTCGTGGTCAGGAGCCACTTGAGGACACCGGCGGGGTCGGTGATCCCCGACGCGTGCTGGACCAGTGACAGCCAGGTGTTCTGGACGACGTCCTCGGCCTGCGGACCGCTCAGTCCTTGGGCCCGAGCGGTGTGCCACAGCAAGGTCGACGTGCTGTCCACCAGCTCCGACATGGCCTCAGACCGCCCGTCGCGGTAGTCGGCGAAGGCGCCGGCGGCGAGCTCGGCGAGGCTGCGTGTGTTGCCCTCGGCCACCATCACCGCGCCCCGTCCTGGTGGGTCGAACCGTCCTCGTGGGTCGAACCGTCCTCGACGGTCGAGTCTTCCTCCAGCGCCGAGTCCGCTCGCGCGAGTGCCTCGACCCGGCTCCACGGGTCGTCGTCGTCCCCACAGCCGTGGCGCACCAGGGCGGCCGCGAGGCCGCCGGCATACGCGGGTGCGGCGAAGGAGGTGCCGCTCCACAGCCCGAACCCGCTCGAGTAGTCGTCGGGGTCGCAGGACCCGCGCACCGGGTAGCCGGCTCCGGCGTGGTGCAGGGCCGGCTGGAGGCTACCGTTGAAGCTCGGCGGCATCGTGCTCACGACCGCCGTCCCGCGGCGGTACCTGCGCACCCAGTGACCCGTGTTGGAGTAGACCGACACGGTCCTGCCGTCGGGGTTGACGGACCCGACGCTGACGATGGACACGTCGAAGTCACCCGCGACGGCGAAGGCCGCCGGATAGAACTCGTGGTTGGTGCCACCGTTGCCTGCTGCCGCGACCACGGCGACGCCGGTGCTCGCGAGCCCCCGCAGCACGGCGCTGAACGCCGGCTCGTCGTCGAAGGCGCCGGGCGTCTCGTGGTAGTAGCCGAGAGAGAGGTTGAGGACGTCGACCGCGGGCCCTTCGTCCGAGGACTTGCCCGACTGGACGAGCAGCTGCCGGACGTAGAGCAGCGTGAGTGTCTTGACGAGGAACGCCTCGTCGGTCACACCGTCGCCTCGCATCACGGGCACGATCATCAACGTGGCCTCGGGGCAGTGCTGCCGCACGATGCCGGCGATGAAGGTGCCATGACCCGCGAGGGGGTCGAGCAGCCCGTTGACGCGGTCGATGGTGCATCCGTCCAGCTCCGGGTCGTCGGGCCCACCGGACGGCAGGCCGATGGGCAGGCCGTCGACGGTGATGTCCCGGAGCACGTTGTCGGTGAACCAGGGGTGCTGGCCGAGGCCGGTGTCGAGCAGGGCGACCACGGGGCCCTTGGCGTCGGCCTGTGGCTGCGGCGCCGGGCCGGCCCACACGACCGGGCACCGGGGAGAGGGGCCGCCACCGGGCATCTGGACGTCGTCGTCGCCCACGCCGGAGCCATAGCCCACGCCTGACCCGTAGCCGACGCCCGAGCCATAGCCCACGCCTGACCCGTAGCCGACGCCCGAGCCGTAACCCACGCCCGACCCGTAGCCGACCCCCGAGCCGTACCCCGTCGCGGTGACGATGTGGCTCAGGCTGACGGACTTCGCGGACTCGGGGTCCTGGGCGCGCAGCGTCTGGAGGATGAGCCAGGCGTCCGGGGCCGCGACAGGGCGCTTGGGCAGAGGCCGGAACTCCACCGTCGTGGCGGTGGCCGCGTCGACCTGCTCGCCGAGGCCGTTCGACTCGACGAGATCCTCGAAGCGGGCGTCGCGGTGGGCCTCGACGGAGTACCCCATCCGCTCGGCGATCTCGGCGAGTGCGGAGATCGGGCCCTCGGCGGAGCGGGTGGCGAGCCCGCGCACGATCAGGCGGTTGCCGGCATACAGCGTCGGGGCCAGGGCATCGTCACCGTCGAGCCGCACCGCTCGCGTGGGGTCCAGGACCCGCACGTCGAGTCGCCGCGCCGCCGAACGGGGGATGGCAACCCAGGGTGTGGGTCCCGGGCCCGGGGGCGGCGGAGGGGCTGATGCTGCCATGGGTTCTCCTGAGGTCGTGCCGACCACGCAGTGCGGTGCTCAGCGTAGTGAGGGAAAGCGTCATCTGACAGGAGATCCAGACGGGCCGGGTGATACCGGACGGGCACCGAAATCTGGCCGGTCAGGCTGTCTCGAGATTTTTTCGGCGGCGATGTATCAGGACGGCAGGTGGCCGCTCCTTCCCACCGTCAGACCTGGTCGGGGGAGCGGGACGGACACAGAGGAACACCGAGCTGGCTCAGGGGTTTGCCAGTTCGGGCCGGCGGCGCTGGGGGCAACGTCGCCGGCCGTTCCTCGAGGCAGGTTGCCGGATGGGTCCGGTGTTCGGAAGGTGGTGGTCAGGGGGGTCACCACGCGCCGGCCGCGGCCCATCCGGTGACGCTGTCGCCCTGGCTCCCGGCGTCGGGGGCGCCCGGGGAGAGCAGGCGGCGCGACACACCGGAGGGGTGTGCCGCGCCGTCTGTGCGTGCGTGTGGCTCAGGGGAGCTTGTCGGCTCCCGGGCCGTAGCCGTTCGTGTCGGCGTGCAGCCTGCCGTCGGTGCCGCGGTGGAGGCTCTCGGGGAGGTCCTCGCCCGTGAGGCGCTCCTTGGCGCTGGCCCCGGCGGTCCGTGCGACGTCGCCGATCTTGGCCGCCACGAGGGGTGCCTGCTCCCGGACGGTCTGCACGACGGTCTCCTTGACGGTGCCCACCCGGGCCTGGACCGGGTCACTGGACCACACCTTGTCGGCCTGCGACCGGATCTGCTCGTAACGCTTCTGGCCGGCCTTGGCGCCCAGGACGTACCCGGCCGCGAGCCCGGCGACGAATGACAGCTTGCCCATGGTTCTCATCCTTCGCTTGGTTCCTTCGACCCTAACCCGGTCCCCCACGAAATGCCTGATCAGGGGCATATCGACCGCTCCGCTGACGGGGTGGCCACGCGGTGGCGCTACCGTGTTCCCCGGTCATCTCGGCGTGTGCCGGGTGCCCAGGAGGGCTCGCATAGTGGCCTAGTGCGGCGGTCTTGAAAACCGCGATCCCATGTTGAGACAGCCTGAGACACCCACCGCCTCCACCACTGTTCTTGTGCTCGGGACTGCTCAAACCCCCCGGTCTCGACCGCGCCCGGTTCGGTCAACCCGTCTCTCCATGTCGCTTCATGAGTCGACTGTGAGCGGGCAGTCGCTGGGCGGTCCGGTCCGCAGCCGCGTCCGCGTAGAGACCTTAGCTGTAGGTGCGAGCGAGCCGTCTGAGCTGCTTGACCGCCTTCGTTAGGGCGGCGCTTCGGTCCCTGAGGTTGGAGCCGCCGGTGCGACTGGTCTGCATGTCATCGACGATGGTGGCCAGCTCGAGCAGCCCCCTCTCAGCCTTCTGCCGCTCCCTGTGCGATCGGTGTCGCAGTCGGAGGGTGATCGCACGTCGCAGCACGTCTGCTTGGGCAGCGGCGTCGCGGGCGGCCCTGTCGTAGTCTCCTTCGACCCGGCGCTCATTCGCCAAACGACGCTGTTCGCCGCGGTTGCTCAGGCGTGCCTGGGCCGTGGCCGACAGGGCGCGCGCCGCAGCGTTCTGCGGCGTAACCGTGTCGACGTCGCTGATGCGAAACAGGTGCACGTTCTCGGCATCGGCGTAGGCCATGGCCGACGAGGTGTAGCCAGAGGTGGCGTAGAACAGCCGGAACTCATGCCTTGTGGCGGCGCCGACCAAGTTCTGGAGCGGTGGCCGCCCGATCGGAGCGGAGTGGTGCTTGACCTGGGCGGCCGCTCTGGAGCTCACAGCGTCCAAGCCGCCATCGGCGCCGCGCGCGGTCTGCCGTGCGTCCGTGAACCCCAAGTGCAGCATGTGCTGGACGGCTACCTCCTCGGCGTCCTGCCAGCTGAGGTGGCGTCCTGACTCGGCTGTTGTTGCCGCGCGAGGAGGCCGGCCGCCGGTGGCGAAAGGTGGGACCGTCGAGCTCGCCGACGCCGTGCGAGCCTGCGGGTTGCTGGATGCTGTCCGCAGGGCGTTAGCGTCCTCTTGCCTGCTGGTAACGATCTTGGCCTGCAGTCCTTGCGGCCCGCCAACGCGCACCACGTGCCCGCCTCCGGCGGCTTCTCCCCAATGCAGCGTCAGTGGCCTCGCGAAAGTACGGATGTTCGCGGATGCCAGGCCGGCAACCATGAGGAGCCGTCGGTCCGTGAGTGCCGTGTGCACTGCACCGCCGAACAGGGCGGTGTTCTGGATGAAGTGCTCGACGGTCTCTGTGGGACCCAGCGCAGAAAGCAAAGCTGCGTCATGCGCAGCGGGGCTGAAAGACGTCCACGGACGAACTTTGGCTGCGTCTCGCGTACGCGGGTCCCGGTTCAGTGCCCCCATGAAGGGCATTCTGCCTGCGCGCGAGCCGTTGCGTCGCGGATTGTTGGGGCGACCTCCCGATTGGGCTCGACGCGCTGTTGCGTGGTGGCACCCCGAACGGACCATTCGCGAGGGAAGCCGGGAGCGGCCAAGTGCAGTCTTTACGGGATGGGTGGCGCCTGTCACTGGCAGTCGGGTAGCGCCATCATCAATGCGACGTCCAGCGGGAAGCCATCAGCCCGGGCTTGAGCCACGGCAGACCAAGCGTCAGCGTCTGCCCAAGCGCGAGCAACCTGCTTGGCCCGCCAATCGCACTGCTGCGCCTCGATTTCAGCGGTTCGTTCGTCCCACCACGGGGGCAGTGGTCGGTCCTTACATCTCAGGGCCGCTGCCAGCAACGACCAGAATGTTGAATCGGCCTCGAAACCGGGCGGCCCAAGCACTGGCTCGTGTCTCTCCCCAGACGTAGTCACCCCCGAAACGGTGCCGGGCACGCGCTCGACGACATCTGTGTGGTCAAGGCGTGTCTCACAGTCACTGTCCCTGGCCACTCGTCTGACTGTCCCGAGTGCGCCAGTACGCGCCAGCATCCTCACCAAGACCCCCGTCCCCCGGACCCCCTTTAAGGGGTCCGGGGGACGGGGGTCTTGGCATGCCGACCCTCGATCTTGGACCAGGCGTCCGGGACACCTTCCGGATGCTGGCGTGCCGGAGTGAGTTGCGGACGGTCTGGCAGGCAGACCACCCGGGTCTGCCTAATCAAGGAGGACCACAGTGGCTCTCAAACCCCTCACCCCGAAGGCGGACGCCCTTGCGTCCCTTCTCGACGATCTCAGCCGGAGCTCGGGCTCAGCCAACGGCGCCACGCCACAGCTTGTGCTCAGCCTGTCCGACAGGGACCTGGCGGATGCCCTTGGACTTCAGCCCGACAGCGTGTACCGCGCACTGAAGGAGCTGCATGGGTTCGGGGCACTCGACTTCACCAGGCCCCGACTTTGGCGCGGCAGTCGGGAGCGGTCCATCCAGCTTCTTCACGCGTCCTGGGTGTGGCTGGCTGTGCCGGGGCGCGGCCTCGGAGCGAATCGATGAGGGCATCCCTCGGGGTCCTCATCGAGGGGGAGACGGGAGAAGTGAGCGCCCCTGAGTTCATCGCGCCAAGAGCCTCCCTACTCGAGACTGCTCCCCGGCCCACGGGCGATACCTTTCCTGAGTTTCTGAGCGATGGATGGGACGACAACACGCCGCCGGTGAAGCCGACCCTGGTGGCCGTGGAAGGTGGGCTCCCGCTGCTCTACGCCGGCGAGAGCCACCTCTTGTACGGCGAGAGCGGCAAAGGGAAGTCGTTCCTTGCCTACTTCGCCGCAGCGCAGGTCGCCGCCGCGGGTGGCATCGTCGTTCTTATCGACCGCGAGAGCAACCGGCGTACGGTGCGAGACCGGCTGAAGGCCCTGGGGGTCAACCGGGCTCAGGCTGGGCGCATCGCCTACTGGAAGCCCTCGGGCTCCCTGATGCCCGATCAGCCTGCACGGTCTCAGCTCGATACCTGGCTGGCCCGCTATGACGTCGAGCTGGTCATCCTTGACAGCGTCTCGAAGGACCTTGCGGCGGCAGGGCTGGGCGAAAATGACCCCGGCGAGTACGTCCGCTGGCAGCAGCACGTCGTGGAGCCGTGGACGACCCGCCGCATCACTTCCCTCCTCATCGACCACGTGGGTCATCAAGGGTCGCAGCGTTTGGCGGCGCCACGAGGTGCCTCGTCGAAGAAGGACCAGGTGTCCGGCATGGCCCTCTTCTTCCGGTCGGTGAAGCAGTTCACGAGGGACTCGTCGGGTAGGGCTGAGCTCGTCTGCGCCAAGGACCGCGAGGGGTACCGCGAAGACGGCAAGGTTGTTGCGGTGATGCACGTCGAGGTCGCTGATGGCGGCGAGAGCGTCACCATCCGACTGACTGCGCCAGATGGCCAAGAGTCCGAGGCGGCACGTGCGCCGCAGGTGGACAGCGACGCCGAATACCGCAAGCTGGTCACCGATCTCCTTCTTGAGCACCACCACGACCCGCTGACCGGCAACCAACTGGCCACGAGGGTCAAGGGGCTTCCCGGCCGGTCTGCCATACCCGCGGCCCGGGTCCTGAAGTCGTTGGTCGCAGAGGGTCTTGTCTCAGCCAGTGCCCCAGGGCTGCGCGGGGCTATCCACTACCGCTTGGCAGAGCGCCACCCCGACGTCCCGTTGGCCTCATCACCTCAATGATTGTCGGCTCTTGACGATGGCGTTGTTCCCGCGGTCTGGCCCGTCCGCGGGCCTACGGCGCCGGCTTGGAAAGGCAGGAACCCTGACCGAGCCGGCGCAATCCCGCGCGGTCGCCAGTGCCGAGCGTGGGAGCCCCGCCCATCGTGTCGAACATGATCTGGCTCCTATCCGATACGTGCGCCAACCCGACGAGGTGGCCGAGTTCGTGCTCCAAGAGCGCTCCCAAGCTCATCCCCGAGCCGAAACCCGGTTCGTAGAGGCTGGTCTGCTCGAGGTTCAGGATTACCTGGCCGCTGACGTACACCAGACCCCCGGCAGGCGAAGGCATCACGACCGTGGTCGTCGAGGCAGAGGCGCCCTCCGAGAGTGACCGTCCATTAGGTCGGCTCCATGCCACCAGCACGGGGGGCCATCCTGTCCGGCCGGCCAACGCCCTTGTACCCCAGTCACCAGTCGGCTTCTGGTGCGTGACGCCTTTCAGTGTCAGGCGGAGGCCGGAGTTTCTCCGCAGCACTGCGAGGGCCTCAATGAGGTCATGCTTCGCACCCTGCGGGGCGCCGGACCAGTTCACGACGATGGGGACCTCAGAGCACGGGTCCCACCGCGCCGGGCGACCGTGGCCGTCCAGCTGGGTGAACGCGTACGAGGTGGCGCCTTTCACCACCCGGCCTGCTCCACGACGCCGCTGTAGCGCCCCCGCAGCCGGGGCGGGGTCCTCGCGCTTGCGGCGTAGTGCAGGCGCACCGGTGCCGGTGCCGGTGGAGCGAGCGGTAGGTGTAGCCGACCCCACCTCCGCGATCGGAGGCTGGCCAGCCTCGCCTGGCAGTGACACCCAGCCTGAGAGCATCAGGAGTACTGCAAGGCCAAAACGGGCACGCATGCTGGTCACTCGTCACATCGTGACGCCGCTCATCGTTCCCACAGTCGGCATGTAGAAACTGATGCGGCAGGCAGTCCATCCGCCGGTACAGCGTCTCGGCGCGCATGGGATGGCCCGTTCCTGTCCCTATGTTGTTGCGCGCTTGACGCTACGTCGCTTTGGAGGACAGCTTGTCGCTATTCGCGCAGGTCAAGCCTGCTTTCTGCAGGCATCCACCTTGTCCTTAGCATCGGTGACGGACGCCGAAGTAAGCGGACCTTAGGACAAGGTGCGTCTGCGGGCGCGCCTCCCAAAGGAACAGCAGGCGCGCTTGGTGCACCGGCGCCGGAATCCCCTGCCTGGCCTCTCTGCCCCGGGCCTCAAGGTAATGGCTCGTCAGATGCCCGGTCCGTGGGGCTGGCCGGTTGCGGCGGTCACGGAGAGGTACAGGTGGCGGTCTGTCCCCGCCCACCCGTTGATGAGGCAGGACGACGCCACATCCCAGGCATCCGGGCGGCTCCAGAACAGGTACGGGACTGCACATGCACGCAAAACCTGAGCGAGGACCACCTGGTGCGCAACGATCCGAGGCAGATCCTCTGGTTCGACCTCCATCCACTCGATCATGTGCGCCCTCGGGTGCCTGAGGACTCCGTCATGGGCATCGAACAGGGGGTAGCGGCCGAACTTGGTCAGATGCCAAGCGCGGTATTCGGCGAATGACGTTCTCAACCGAGTGGCCTGGATGCTGTTCGCTGCCTCTGCCTCGCTATGCGGCCGCGTGAGCACCCAGCAGTACGCGCCAAGGTCCGGAGTCGGGACGTACCCGTGAACGCTCATTCCGACCACCGTGCCGGGTCACACTACGAGGCAGTAGGCCCGGGTTGCTCGATGACCACCTAACGGTCACACCGGCAGCGACGCTTCCATGGCCGGGTACCACCGGTCCTCATCGGAGGGGATGACGTGGAAGTACGTGGACGAGCACACTGCCGCGGAGTGGCCCAACCACGCCGCTACCTTTACGACCGGCACGCTCAACAGCCACAGCGACGCGCATGCGTGCCGCAGGTCGTACACCCGCGCCAAGTCCTCTACGGCGGCACCGGGCATGCTGACCGAGCGGCCGTACCGCCAGAACTCTCCCAGTTCGGACTCCGAGAGCATCGCGCCGGTAGTTGTGGTGAACAGCAGTCCGGACGTCAGTTCCTGGCGAGTGACGAGGGCGCGCAAGATGGCGACGAGCACGGGAGGAATCGGCACTCGTCGGACTGTTCCCGACTGGCGCCTCTTGAGCCCGCGGTCGTCGCGAGTGTCGCCGGAGTCGGTCCACGCACCGCCAGCGGAGGGAGCGGACTTGCGGAGCCGCAGAGCGCCCCAACCGGTCTCCGGTAGATCGCAGTGCTCGAGCCGCAGAGCGACCGCCTCCGCCGGACGTGCGCCCGCGTAGAACACCACGGCCAGCGCGGCTGCGAAGACGAACCCTCTGGCGCCCTTCGCTGCTATGGCGCGCAACGCGGCGGGGACCAACGCAACCGAAGCCACGGAGGTTTCCGAGATGGTCTCCGTCTCCGTCTGGGCCGCCTTCGTCTTGATAGACCGCAGTGGCGAGGAGCTGATGTGGCGGTCAACCACGGAACGCTCAAGGAGCTTCGATAGGCCGTTGCGTCGCCGTGTGCGCGTGTTGGGCCCAGCGAGGCTGCCGTCGACGTTCGTTGACAGTCGGTCCAGCACCGTCTCGCAGATATCCATGTCGATGTCCCCTACCCGAATGGAGTTCCGCTCCAACCACTTCAGGGCTTCGTGGTGCGCTCGGGTGATGCGGACTCGCCCGTCCCTGAGGCGACCGTCCCTGCGGAGCGAGCTCTCAGGGTCAGGCTTGCGCAGACCTTCAGGGGACAGGCCGCCCTGGTAGAGAGCCTGATACAGCAGCGTGCGGCGGGTGTCGTCGATTTCGTGCCTGGGGTCGACGAGAAGCGCGACGGCGTGAGCGAGGTTCTCCGCGGTGGACTTGCGCGTCTTACCTCCGGCGTTGCTCCACTCCTTCCGGTAGATCGTCCGCGCCATGTCGAGCGCCGTAGGCGTCACGCCGGCACCCTCGGAAACGGGGCGGCCGGTCATGGTGTCGAACGCAACCCCGTCCTTCGCGGCGGCGTTCAGCTTCGACCAAGCGGACTCACCCTGCTTCTTGACCTTGAACGTCTGACGGAACGGCTTCAACGCGCCTTCGACCACCCACGTGAGCTCGTAGGAGGGGTTCTTCCGGTCAGCGCGGTTTCGCATACGGAGCTGGTGAACTGAGACCTTGTACGTCGTGGCCATCAGGCTGCCGCCTCGTTCTCGAACAGCCACTCGTCAACCCACTCGGTCTTGACGCGCCGGGCGCCGCCGGGGGTGGTGGTGAAGCGGGGGCCGGTGCCGGCCTCCCAGTAGCGGTACATGGAGGCGCGGGAGACCCCAGCGTGGGCAGCTGCTTCGTTGACGGTGAGCCAGACCTTCGTTGTGGTGGACATGTCCCTCCACGGTGCTCGTTCGCGCGGGTGCGCAATCGGCACCACCTTTGGCGCGTGACCTGCGACGAATCGGGACTCGGTGCTGAAGGTAGAGCCGTGTCTGGAAGACTGGTCCACGCACGGGAGGGTTCGCATAGTGGCCGAGTGCGGGCGCCTTGAAAGCGCCTGAGGGAAACCTCCGTGGGTTCGAATCCCACACCCTCCGCTGAAGTCATCCTGCCGGGTCTCGAGGTCTCTGACTGCCGGCCGAGGACTGGCTGTTACAACACCCAGTGACACCTCGTTCGGGCGCACGCTCGACCGAAGCTCGGCCTCGGACGAGTCCTTTGCGGCGCTCGCGACAGTCACCCTTCCGGCGCCCGACGGCGATGCCTCCGATGTGGTACTGCCAGGGCTGGAGTGCCGGGTGTCGCTGGTGTCCAGGGTGTGCGACTTTGCAGCCAGCGTGCCAACCGGCCCGGCCCTGCCGGGGACATCGGTGGGGCGGTAGATGACGACGGCCGAGGCGAACGCGGCAGTGTTCGTCGCGGCACCGAAGGTGAGCCGGCCACGCACGTACCGGACCTCGGCACCGGAGCCCAGGACGTGTTCGTGCCACCACGCAGTGTCAGCCCGGACCGGCACCAAGGTCACCACGGTCGCGCCGGCAGCGGCGGACTGCCGCGCCTTGGCCATCCAGGCACCAATCGGACGTCCGTAGGGCGGGTTCATCCAGGCTCGGCCGCCGAGGTAGGCGGCCTCGGCGGCCCAGTCCTGGGATAGTCCGTCCCGCCGGGTCGGGTCGGCGTGGTCCAAGGCGTAGTAGGCGGGCGTCTTGGCGTTGTCGGCGTCAGCGCACACGTCCAGGACGAACCCGAACTCGGTGTGCAGACGGTCGTAGAAGTCGGCCGGGGTCGGCCACTGGTCGGTGGCCGATGACAGGTGGGCGCGAGAGGACATCTTTGAAACTCCAGGGGCGTAGTCGTCAAGGGCCCGCTGGTGCGGGCACTCATGGCGGCTGGCCCTGACCCCTGGTGGGGCGGTCAATCGCGGCACACCGGTGAGGGGGTGCGGAGGGAACGGTGCCGGTGCGTGTGGCCAGATAGATCGGGAAACCGGCACGCCGGGATCGACTTCCCAGTACGATCCGGGACGGAATCACTCGAGCGGTCAGAAGGGACGGACGTGGCACGGGAACCGCAGGACCCGACACCGGCGACGTGGCCGCCGCCCCGCGGACCCCGGGACCTACGCACCGGGCGGTGGCGGTGGGCCTGGTCCGCACGCCCCAAGTCGTCGTTGTCCTACATCGACGATGCCGAGGAGGAGGTCGTCGGAGCGTGGCGGGCGCTGGTCGACGTTCTGGCCGATGAGCGGTATCTGCGCGGTTGGGGGCTACGACGGCTCGCGACCGAGGCTGGGGTGTCGTTGTCCGTGGTCAACGAGGTTGAGCAGGGCAGCACGTGGCCTCGGCTGGGCACGGTCGAGGCGATCGCGGGCGCGCTCGGGTTCGTCCTCGAAGTCGAAGGCGAGCCGGGACACCATGTTGTGGAAGGCGTGATGCGTCAGATTCGGCGGCAACGACGCGACCCGGAGGGCCTCACGCCACGCCAAGTCGCCGAGTACGCCGGTGTGCGCCCGAACACCATGTACGAGCTGCCGCGGACGGTGGCCGGCGGGTCCGTGCGGACGCTGCTGTCCTTGACCCGTCAACTCAACGTGAAGGTCGTCCTCATGCCTACAGCCGTGCCTCGGGTCGCACAGCGATGAAGGCGTACCGGCCGGAACCACCGGCAGTTGGGGGTCGCGACCGCGGGTCCGAAGTCGCCACTACGGTGACCACCAAGAGGGGACGGGCTCCTCGTTGGGAACTGATGCCGGTGTGCCAAGCAGGGGAGAAACTGTGACGATCGAGGCCAAGACGACAACGCAGATGTCACAGCAGCAGCTCGAGGGCACCCTCTGGCGAGCCGCGAACTCGCTGCGCGGGCCGGTTGACCCAGGCGACTTCAAGGCGTACGTCTTCCCGGTCATGTTCTACAAGTGGATCTGCGACACGCACGCCTACCATCACGCCCGTGCAGTCGAGGACTTCGGTGACGACCTGACTGAGGAGATCGAGGCTGACTACCAGCCGTTCGTCGTGCCGGCCGGGGGTGCATGGTCCGACGTGCGGAACACGGCCGTGAACGTCGGTGCGAAGCTCGCCAACGCGCTGCACCGGCTCCAGCAGGCGAACCCGGACCTGGTCGGGGTCTTCGGTGATGTGAACTGGGCTAACAAGGACCGCCTGCCGGAGTCTGCCCTCGTCGCCCTTCTGGACACGTTCCACGAGGTGCAGCTGGACCCCGACCACGTCCGCGGTGACATGCTCGGCGCCGCCTACGAGTACCTCCTACGGGAGTTCGCCGAGGCGTCTGGGAAGAAGGCCGGCGAGTTCTTCACACCGCGGCACGTCGTGCATCTGCTCGTGCGCATCCTGGACCCGCGGCCGGGCGAGTCGGTTGGAGACCCGGCGTGTGGCAGCGCCGGGATGCTCGTGGAGACCGTGAATGCCGTCCGGGCCGCCGGGGGAGACCCACGCACCCTGACCCTGTACGGGCAGGAGGTCAACCTCACCACTGCGGCCATCGCCAAGATGAACTTGTACCTGCACGGCCTTGAGGACTTCACCATCGTGCGCGGCGACACGTTCCGGGAGCCGAAGCTGCTCGATGGCGCTGCGCTGCGCAAGGTGTCCTGC
The DNA here is from genome assembly GCF_056403935.1 of Pedococcus sp. P2_E4. Taxonomy (NCBI): domain Bacteria; kingdom Bacillati; phylum Actinomycetota; class Actinomycetes; order Micrococcales; family Intrasporangiaceae; genus Pedococcus; species Pedococcus sp. P2_E4. Next base: position 29,650 of record NZ_JBFUEO010000026.1, read on the forward strand.
ACTATCGCAAACCCGCCCTTCTCGCTGCAGAACTGGGGCGCGGCCGACTGGAACAACGACCCTTACAAGCGGGTCATCTGCGGCGTGCCGCCGGCCAAGAACGGTGACTACGCCTGGATTCAGCACATGATCGCCACGATGGACCCCGTCGTGGGACGCGTTGGCGTGGTCATGCCACATGGCGTGTTGTTCCGCGGCGGCAAGGAGGGCGCCATCCGGCAGTGCCTGGTGGAGAAGGACCTCCTCGAGGCGGTCATCGGGCTGCCGAACAACCTGTTCTACTCAACGAGCATCCCGGTGTGCCTGCTCATCTTCCGGGCGAAGAAGTCCCCCGAGCGGGCCGGCAAGGTCCTGTTCATCGACGCTTCCGCCCGGTACAAGCCCGGCAAGAACCAGAACGTCATGTCGGAGGACGACGTGCAGGTCATTGATGTCGCCTATAAGAACGGTGAAGACCGTGATGGCAACGGCGGGCTACAACTGCGCCTGGTTGACTTCGCGGAAGTCGAGTCGAATGGCTTCGACCTGAACATCGGCAAGTACATCGAGACCGAACAGGCCGCCGAGGTGGACGTCGAAGCGGCCTTGGCGGCCTACCTCGACTCGCGTGCTGCACTGCGTGCCGCAGAGGCGGACCTCGACCGCAAACTGAAGGCGGCGGGCTTCGATGCGTGATGGCTGGCGCAAGGTGACCCTGGGCGAAATCTGTGACCTCACTAAGGGAAACTCGCCGACGCTAAAGACGCCGCCGGGCCCCTACCCTCTCGTAGTCACCGGCGCGGAGCCACTTTCCGCGGACACGTACCAGTTCGATGGCGAGGCCGTGTGCATCCCGCTGGTCTCGTCGACAGGGCACGGACACGCGTCGCTGAAGCGAGTGCACTACGCAGCAGGGCGCTTCGCGGTCGCGAATATCGTGGCAGCGTGCATTCGCAAAGAAGGCGCCGACGTCGACATGCGCTGGCTCTGGCTGTACCTGCACCACTGGCGTAACGAGCTCATCGTGACGCGCATGAAGGGGACCGCCAACGTTTCGCTGTCCTTGGGGGCCCTCTCGGGCGTTGCCGTCGTCCTTCCCTCCCTGCACGAGCAGCTACGCATCGCGGACCTGATTGGATCATTGGACGGTGTCCTCGCCACTGCCGAGACTCATCTTCAGACAGCACGACGGCGCGCCGCGGTGTTCGCGTCCGACCTATGGCGCTCACCGGAGTGGCAAGCGGTCGTTCCTTTGGGCCGCATTGGCACACTCATGACGGGAGCAACACCGTCAACGAAGGAGCCGACCTTCTGGAATGAGAGTGATCTGCCGTTCATCACCCCAGCAGATCTCGGTTGGGCGGGGCGGCGGACGGTGCCAACCGCAGTTGCGCGCCGCGCCAGTCGCATGGCCTACGACGTGTCCAAGAGGAAGCTGGCGGGTCACGCTGTCCTGCAGGTCTGCGTTGGAGCTACGACCGGCAAGACCGCTGTGGCAGAGGGTCCGGCCCTGTTCAATCAGCAGATCAACGCGGTAACAGGACTTGCGGCCGTTGATGCACGCGTGTTGGCAGCCATCCTTTCGTCTGAGGAGTTCCAACGGATGCTGAGGACCGCCGCCGGCAGCAGCACCATGCCGCTCGTACCCAAGAGTGCTTGGGCAGCTCTAAGGGTTCCATGGCCTTCGGAGGGCCAAAGGATTGGCCTCGCCGCCAAGTTGGAAGCCCTCGATACAGCAGTGGGAGCGGGGGAGCGCCACCTGGATGCTCTGGCCGCACTGCGGTCGAACCTTCTCACTGCCCTGTTGTCGGGTATGCATCAAATCCCGGACAACTACGACGAACTGCTGGCAGGGTCGGCCGCGTGACTGCCCCCAAGCTGAACGAGACGACGACCACCCAGGCGTTTGTCCTTGACCACCTCAAGGCTCAAGGCTGGCAGCACGTCCCTGGCTCCCAACTTGAACGCGCCCACGAAGACGTCTTCCTCGAGACGCACCTCATGGAAGCGCTGAAGGCGCTGAACACGTCGGTCCAGGAAGACCCCGATCGGGCCCAGCAGGTCCTCATCCACTTGCGCACCCTGGCCCTGTCCGCCGTCGAAGACGGGCTGGTGGAGACGAACCAGCGGTTCACCACTTGGCTCCGTGGCCTGCACACCCACGACTTCACCGGTCACAACCGCAGCGAACCTGTCCACCTGATCGACTTTCACGACCTGACCCGCAACACCTACATCGTCTCCGACGAGGTCACGTTCGGCGCGGGAACCCACAAGTCCCGCTTCGACATCGTCCTGTGGGTCAACGGCATCCCCGTCGCGGTCGGCGAGACGAAGGACGCGTCCACACAAGGGGTCTCCTGGTTCCACGCAGCCAAGGACATCCACGACACGTACGAGGTCGCGCACAAGCCGTTCTTCGCCCCGAACATCCTGTCGTTCGCGACCGAGGGTAAAGAGCTGCGCTACGCCGGCGTCCGGACCCCGCTGCAGCACTGGCAGTCCTGGGACGTCTCCGCCGCCGACCCCGGTCAGTACGGCTGGGACCGAGTCGGGCGCAGCATCGACACCCTGCTGTCCAAGGGCACGCTGCTGGAGATGCTGTCGGGATTCAGTGCGTTCGAGACCACTCAGACCGCCTCCGGCGCTCCTGTGCTCACCAAGGTTCTCGCCCGCTACCCGCAATACGAGGCCGTCAACCTCATCCTGGACCGGGTCCGATCTGGGGAGCGCAACCGTGGCCTGATCCACCACACCCAGGGCTCGGGCAAGACCCTGGCGATGACGTTCGCCGCCGCGCAGCTGATGCGCGAGGAGGACCTGAAGAACCCCACTGTCATCCTGGTGGCAGACCGGGTCCAGCTGGTCGACCAGACCTACGCCCAGTTCCGCTCCACCGGCATGCCCCGGTTGTCCACGCCGTCCAGCGCAGCCGGGTTGCGCGCCCTGCTGACCAACGACCGCCGCGGCATCATCTTCACCACGGTGCACAAGTTCGCAGGCGCCGGCCTCCTATCGGACCGAGACAACATCATCGTCCTGGTCGACGAGGCGCACCGCACCCAAGAAGGTGGCCTCGGCCAAGCGATGCGGACCGCGCTGCCGAACGCGAAGTTCTTCGGTCTCACCGGCACCCCCATCGCGACGCTGGACAAGAACACGTACGACCTGTTCGGGCACCCGGACGACCCGAACCACACCCTGCACTCGTACACCTCCGACCGGTCCATTGCGGACGGGATGACAGTGCCCATCCACGTGGCCGCCCGTCTGGTGGAGTTCCAGCTCGACAAGGAAGCTCTCGACGAGGCGTTCGACGCGATGCTGGACGAGGAGGACCTGTCGACCTTGGAGCGGGAGTACCTCACGCGCAAGCTCGGCCGCGTGTCAACGTTCTTCGCGAACCCCGAACGCATCGCGAAGGTGTGCACCGACTTGGTGAACCACTTCTACGCCACCGTGGACCCCCTGGGCATGAAGGCGCAGGTCGTCGTTGCCGACCGAGCCCTGTGCGTGAAGTACGCCGACCATCTTCGTACTCTGCTGAAGAAGCGGGCAGGGGAGATGGGGGAGGAGCCGGACGAGGTCGCCGTCGTGATGAGCGTCGCTCCGAAGGATCCGGAGGAGTTCCTGCCGTACAAGATGACCGACGACGAGGAGAATCGGCTCCTCGACCGGTTCCGCGCACACAGCGACCCTCTGAAGTTCCTCGTGGTGACGAGCAAGCTCGGCACCGGCTTCGACGCCCCCATTGAAGGCGTCATGTACCTGGACAAGCCGCTGAAGTTGCACACCCTGTTCCAGACCATCACCCGCACGAATCGCACGTGGAACAACCCGCAGACCGGGCAGGCCAAGACGCACGGGCTCGTCGTGGACTACGTCGGTCTCGGCGACGGGTACGCAAGGGCGATGGTCCCAGCCGACCCGGAGGCGCAGCGCCGACACATCGAGCTCGACGGGCTCATCGACACGTTCGAGGCTGAGCTGCCGCCGGTGCTGGACCTGTTCAACGGCATCGACCGGACCAAGCCCGGCTACGAGGTCCTTCAGGCTGCGAACGAGCGCCTCCCCAACGCAGCTGCCCGTGACCGGTTCGCCGTTCGCTTCGGTCTGCTCGAGGGCATCTGGGAGACCGCTTGGCCACATGACCGCCTCGGAGTGCACCGCAACGACTACGAGTTCCTGGCCAAGGTCTACGAGAACATCAAGCCGCCGGTGGCCGAGCTGGACCTGCTCTGGCACCGGCTCGGGGCCAAGACCTTGGCGATGGTGCACTCCCACATCGGGCCGGTCACCGTTACCGGCTCGACGAAGGAGGCGGTCGTCGCTGACGCCGGCACCATCGCGAAGTTGTTGGACGACCCAGAGTTCGCTCTCATCAAGCGCGATGTCGAGGACAAGACCGCCCAGCAGGTGCTCGACTCCATCACCAAGCGCCTCCAAGCCCGCATCGACGGCAAGACCGGCGACCACGACGTGTGGAAGTCCCTGGCCGAACGTCTTGACAACCTGCGCGAGCGTGCCATCGGCCAAGCCCAGGTAGCCCTGGACTGGTTGCGTGAGCTGCTTGTCGCGGCCCGCGACCTGGCTCTGGCTGAGAGGGTCGAGGACGAGCGTGGACGCCCCGGGTTGGACGCCCTACCGCCCCTGACAGATCCGCACGTTGGCGCCCTGACCCAAATCTTCGTCGAGTACGCCCCACAGGACACCCCCGTCCTCATCGGGCGCATAGTCGAACAGGTCGACGCCATCGCCAGGCAGGTCTGCCACCCCGGATGGGTGTCCAAGCCGGCGTCCATCAGGGACGTGCGCATCGCACTGCGCAAAACGCTCAAGCAGAACGGTCTCGAGCACGACGGTGACCTGTTCGACCGCGCCTACGCCTACATCGAGCAGCACTACTGAGGTCGCGCGACTCCGCCCGCTGTGCAGGGGTGCGTGCGTAGTCCGAACGGCTTGCCCCATCGAGGGCCGAACGTCTTATTCGCGACTATTCGCCCATCGCGCTTTGGCGGACATGCCACTCTGCCGAAGGCGGAAGCGGCTTGGAATCGGAGGAGCAACGACGTGTCACGCGGTTCAGCAGTACCTGAGGTGGAAGCTTCAACCGAAGTGCAGCCAGGATCACTCGGTGCGTCTTTCAGTGTGACCGCGGTCGTAGCGTTCATCCTTTCCTTGCTGTGGCTGGGCGGGCTCGGCTCGCTGATTGGGGCGGTTCTGGGGGGTCTTGCAATGCGCAGCGCGGCTCGTGCTGGTCAGCGGGGCGTTTCCTTGGCGGTGGCGGCCCTCATCATCGGAGTACTCGGCCTGGTTGGAACAGGAGCCATAACAGCCGTGGCAGTGGACCGCGGGCGCCAGCAGGCAGCCGAGTTCGACGCTGCCTCGCGGGCGCTGGCTGAGGTCGCTTCCGCGACGAGGTCACCGTCGTCGACGACGCCTCCCACTGCGAGTCCGACCACACACACTCTGCAGGAGATGCAGCAGGCTGCGAGCGACGCCAAGCAGAACAGGGCGAACGCTGCGTATGTGAAGGCGGTTCGGAGGGCCCACCCGGACAGCGCGCTGCTTGCCTCGATGGATGATGACTTCATCCTTCAAGACGGTCAAACCACCTGCTCGATCATCCGTATGGGGACCTCAGTGTCCGATGCGGCGACGCAGTCAGCACGCTCGATGGTCGGCGACGACCGTGCTTTGCTTAGAGACATGACCCTGTTGGCGGCGAAGCACCTTTGTCCAGCGTGACTGGGGCCCGACATGCCCTCAGTCGAGCAGTTCGCTTGACCCCTCATTCTTGTGGCGGGCGGTGAATCGAGACTTGAACTCACTCGTGAACAGGTCCCTGATGGCGTCTGTGTCAAGGAGCCCGTTCACGGTTCGGAGCTTCCCTTCGGCCATCTGATGGCAGACAGCAGCCCAAGCGGCTCCCATCGCAAAAGTGACGGTCCCGGCGACCGCAGCGTTGATCGCTCCACCCACGACGGTGCCGACGACGGGAACGAGCTTCAGCAGGCTCCCGGCGAGGATGCGTCCACCACTGCTGGCAGCTGTCGTGGCGGCCATTGCGGCTGTCGTTGCTTTGTCGACGTCAACGCCGTAGGCCATGGCTATGGCGGCCATCATTCCGAGTTGTATGGGTACCAGGAGTGCGGCGTCGCTCACTGGTATGGGGCTGGCACCGGCCGCGGTGGCAGCGACCGTCGCTGTCCGGATGGCGGTAAGGGCTGCGCCATCCTTTCTCTTCAGGTCGAGGCGCTGAGCCGCAAGTAGCGCAGCAGCAACGCCCTCAGGCGCAACACGAAAGGTGGCATCCAGAACCTCCAAGACCCCGTGTTGCGCCATCCCGTAGAACGAGTCGGCCTTGGCCATAGTGGGGAAAACGCGCCCGTCGGCCACTGGCAGCTTGTGGGCGCTGATCTCGTCGACAAATGTTGCAATGTCGGGGTGGGGTGCCCCGTCGATCATCGGAGCCTGCGTCATCACAAGAACAACGGGAATCCCGAGCGAGCGAATCTCACGGATGAACTCGGCTTCGACGTCTTCGAAGCGACGGTCGCCGAAGCGAACGCAGTACCAGGCGACGTGGATCTGCTCAGAAAGCTGCTTCTTGCGGGTCGTCTCCACGTACTCGCGAACATCGGAAAGGATGCTCTGGGAGTCCTTGCCTACCTCCAGACCCACCGTGTCGAAGATTCCCAGCGTGCCGCTCTGGTGAACGTGGAGGTGGTTGGCCTTGGTAACCGGTCTGCCGATACCGGTCTTAGCGACCTCCTTACCGAAGACTGCGTTGATGAGCGTCGACTTCCCCACACCCGTCTTGCCGAAGATGGCAAGGTTGAAGCGACCAACTTCTGCCTGGTGCTGCTCCAAGACGTCGCGAAACGCCTCTCCGAAGTTGTCCATCAATGTCTCCCCTGCGATGTCCTCGTTTGGCGTGCATCTTGGCACGGTTCCCGATCGTTATGTGCCTTTTCCGCGATGTCGCGAAAGCCCGTCACAAATCGAGTCAGGAGCCCGCGAAACAACGGAAAGCACTCCACTCGGAGGTCGCGCTCGAGAACGTATGCTGGGGAACCACAGTGTCGAGGATGACGAGGGGCTTTCCGATGCCAGGACGCAAGGCCGCCCGCGTAGTGAAGAATCTCTCCACGAATGCGCGGAAGGCTCGTCGGAAGAGGGTCGTGCCCCCGAGGCCCCAAGGGGGTCCGCACCCGTCTGGCGAGTCCCGAGCGGATCGGGAGCAGGCATACGGGCGCTGGGTCGAGTTGATGCACAAGGAGCGCCCAAGTACAGCGGAGATGGACGAGCTCAAGGCATTGACGAAGAAGTTCAAGAAGGTTCGGCCGGATCGAAAGCGGTCCACCATGCAGGGCACCGCACCGAACCTCACAGACTTGCCCCGCCCGCGCCGGGTGCCCGGCGGGCTGCCCTCGTTGGGCAAGAGGCGCTGACCCGTCCCGAATCACCGGAGCCTTTTGTTTGGAGGCTGCGCGCGGGCATGCGTCCGCAAAACTTGCGCCGGTTGTCGTGCCGTCGCTCACTCGGTGCTGAGTTGTCGAATGGTCCGACTGTCGCACGTTGTCTCACCACGTAGCGGGCATTGAGCGGGCAAGATCTGCTGGGTAGGCCGGCTGAGCAGGTCAGAGGTGGTCTACCTCGCGGTCTTGAAAACCGCTATGGCGGCAACGTCATCGTGGGTTCGAATCCCACGCCCTCCGCACATGACGCACGCGGGAATCGGGAGACGACCGATTCTCGAAGGTCGGAAGGGCCGAGGAACGAGCCCGCCAACGACACGCCGACGATTCGAGGGGTGGGTCTCCGCGAGTCGGGCGAAATGCCCGGCGCGTCCGGTTCGGTCAGGGGTGAACGGACGGAACCAATTGCACCGGTACGGAAATTGACCGATCCTGCTGGGATCAGGCACCAGTACTCTCGGCAGCGAGGGAGCAACCAATAGCGTCCGCCTTAGGGCGGCGGGCCGGAGGCCGGGCAACCCTGCAGCCCGGCCTTCGTGCCGTCCGGATCGGTCGTCGTTGCCGCGCGGACCGGTCGTTGCCGCGGGCGTGCCGGTGGCAACGTGGTGTGGGAGCGGCAGCGTGGTGGGTCCGCCAGGCAGCCGCTGGGCCGGGCTCAGCGGGCGCGCGTGCTCCAGCCCGTCGTCCGGGCGGCGACGGCGATGGCCTCGGCCAGGTCGTCGAGCCCGTCGGTGGCCAGCCCGACCGTCACCCGGATGTGTCCGTGCCCGTCGGCCGTCCCCACCCGGAACGGCGCACCCGGTGCCACCCCGATGCCCTGGCTCGCCAGCCGGACCACGGCAGCCGTCTCGTCGTGGACGGGCACCCAGATGTTGATGCCCTCGGTGCCGCCGACTGCGATGCCCCGCGCCGCCAGCTCGTCGACCACGGTGGCGCGGCGCACCGCATACGTCTGCGCTGCCCGGGCGACGGCGGACCTGGCGCCCTCGTCGGTCAGCAGCCCGAGCAGCACCTGCTGCAGCAGCCGGCTCGACCAGCCCTGTCCCAGCTGCCGGCGGGCGGCCACGGCCCGCACGAGCTCGGCAGGCCCCGACAGCGCGGCGAGGCGCAGGTCGGGTCCGTGGGACTTGGAGAACGACCGCACGTATGCCGTGTGCTCCGGCCGCCAGCGGCCCTGGCTCGCGAGGGGCGCCGGTGACAAGCACGCAGCCGAATCGTCTTCCACCACAAGGGTTTCGGTGTCACTGAGGAGGCGCGCGATGTCCTCGGCGCGCTGGGAGGTCATGGTGACCCCGGTGGGGTTCTGGGCGCGCGGCTGGACGAAGACCGCCGCGATGGGCTCGCGCAGCGCGTCGGCGAGCCCGTCCAGCGACAGGCCCTCGTCGTCGACCGGGACGGCGACCAGCTGGACCCCGACCGACTCGAGGAGGTCGACCAGAGGGGGGAAGCAGGGGTCCTCGACGACGACGCGGTCCCCGAAGCGAAGGCTCGTCCGCACGACGAGGTCGAGGGCGTCCATGGCGCCGTCGACGACGAGGACGTCGTCCACGGCATACGGCCAGTCGGCCCTGAGCGCCTCGGCGAGCTCGGGCACGACGGGGTCGTCGAGGTAGCTGCCGGTCGTGGGCGTCGAGGTGAGCGAGGCCAGCGCGTCGGTCAGGCTGGGCAGCAGGGCGGGGTCGGGCACCCCGGTCGACAGGTCGAGGGCGAACCCGGCCTGGTGCTCGAGGGCCTGCTGGTAGCGGCCTGCCACCGCCGGGCGCGGGTCCAGCACGGTGGTGCCACGCCGTCCGTCGGTCGCGACGGTGCCCGCCCTGGCCAGCAGGGCCCAGGCCGAGCTGACCGTCGTCGGGGACAAGGTCAGCTCGGTCGCCACCGTCCGGATCGGCGGGAGCCGGTCGCCCGGCTGGAGCACGCCGTCGCGGACGGCGGCGGACACCGCGTGGGCGAGACCCTTGGCGCTGGGCTGGTCGAGCCGCTCCTCCAGGGCGGACAGCAACGTTTTCACGATTTGTACCATAGCAATAGTCATATTGTGTGACTAGTGCATGAGTCGTACCGTAGTGTCATGACGACGCGCATCTCCCACTGGATCGACGGCCGCACCCGCGAGGGGACCTCCGGGCGCTCGGCGCCCGTGCACAACCCGGCCACCGGCAAGGTCACCGCCGAGGTCGACCTGGCCTCTGCCGAGGAGCTGGATGCGGCGGTCCGGAGCGCGCGGTCGGCCGCGAACGAGTGGCGGCACTCGTCGCTGTCCCAGCGGGCCGCCGTCCTGTTCGCCTTCCGCGAGCTCCTGCACACCCGCACGCCCCAGCTCGCCGCGATCATCACGGCCGAGCACGGCAAGGTGCTCTCCGACGCAGCCGGCGAGATCGCCCGCGGGCTCGAGAACGTCGAGTTCGCGACCGGGGTGCCCAACCTGCTCAAGGGCGGGTTCAGCGAGCAGGCCTCCACGGGCGTCGACGTCTACAACATCCGCCAGCCGCTCGGCGTCGTCGCCGGCATCACGCCGTTCAACTTCCCCGCGATGGTGCCGCTGTGGATGTGCGCCAACGCCATCGCCTGCGGCAACGCCTTCATCCTCAAGCCGTCCGAGAAGGACCCGTCCGCGGCGCTGTTCCTCGCCCAGATGTGGAAGGACGCGGGCCTGCCCGACGGCGTCTTCACCGTCGTGCACGGCGACAAGGTCGCCGTCGACGCCATCCTCGACCACCCGGACATCGCCGCGGTGAGCTTCGTGGGCTCCACCCCCATCGCCCGCTACATCTACGAGCGCGGCACGGCCAACGGCAAGCGGGTCCAGGCACTCGGCGGCGCCAAGAACCACGCCCTGGTCCTGCCGGACGCCGACATCGACATGGCCGCCGACGCGGTGGTCTCGGCCGCCTACGGCGCCGCGGGCGAGCGCTGCATGGCCCTGTCCGTGGCCGTCGCCGTCGGCGACGTCGCCCAGCCGCTGGTCGACGCCATCGCCGCCCGGCTGCCCAAGCTCACCGTCGGGGACGGCGCCGACCCCGACACCGACATGGGCCCGCTCATCACTGCAGAGCACCGTGACAAGGTCGCCGGCTACGTCGACGCGGGCGAGTCGGCGGGGGCGGCGGTCGTCGTCGACGGACGCACCGGCGACCACCCGCAGGAGGGCTTCTTCCTCGGCACCACGCTGCTCGACCACGTCACCCCCGAGATGACCGTCTACACCGACGAGATCTTCGGTCCCGTGCTGTCGGTCGTCCGGGTCGACACCTACGACGAGGGCATCGCGCTCATCAACGCCAACCAGTACGCCAACGGCACGGCGATCTTCACCCGCGACGGCGGGGTGGCCCGTCAGTTCCAGTACGACGTCGAGGTCGGCATGGTCGGCATCAACGTGCCGATCCCCGTCCCCGTCGCCTACTACTCCTTCGGTGGCTGGAAGGACTCGCTGTTCGGCGACACCCACATGTACGGGCCCGAGGGCATCAGCTTCTACACCCGTGGCAAGGTCGTCACCCAGCGCTGGCCCGACCCCGCGACGTCCAGCGTCGACCTCGGCTTCCCGCGCACGCGCTGACCCGCCCCGGCGGCCGCCCTGACCCGCCCCGGCGCCCGCCCTGACCCGCCCCGGCGCCCCGCCCTGACACCACGGCATACCAAGGAGTCTCGATGACCGACACGCTCGCCACCACGCTCGCGACCGAGGAGCAGGTGCGTCGCGACGACCGCGCCCACGTGTTCCACTCCTGGTCGGCCCAGGGGCTCATCGACCCCCTGCCGATCGCGGACGCCAGCGGGTCGTACTTCACCGACTACGCGGGCAAGCAGTACCTCGACTTCTCCAGCCAGCTGGTCAACGTCAACATCGGCTACCAGCACCCCAAGCTCGTGGCGGCGATCCAGGAGCAGGCCGGCCGCCTGACGACGATCAGCCCGGCCTTCGCCAACGACGCCCGCTCCGAGGCGGCCCGGCTCATCAGCGAGCTCGCCCCCGGTGACCTCAACCGCGTCTTCTTCACCAACGGCGGCGCCGAGGCCACCGAGAACGCGCTGCGGATGGCCCGTCTCCACACCGGGCGCCACAAGGTCATGGCCGCCTACCGCAGCTACCACGGTGCGACGGCGGGAGCCATCGCCCTGACCGGCGACCCGCGTCGGTGGCCGTCCGAGCCGGGCATGCCGGGCATCGTGCGCTACTGGGGTCCGTACCCCTACCGCTCGGCCTTCCACGCGCAGGACGAGCAGGAGGAGGGCGTCCGCGCCCTGCAGCACCTGCGCGACCTGCTCATGGTCGAGGGGCCCCACACCGTCGCGGCGATCATCCTCGAGACCGTGGTCGGCACGAACGGCATCCTCGTCCCGCCACCCGGCTACCTCCAGGGCGTCCGCGACCTGTGCGACGAGTTCGGGATCGTCATGATCGCCGACGAGGTCATGGCCGGCTTCGCGCGCTGCGGCGAGTGGTTCGCCGTCGACCACTGGGGCGTCGCGCCCGACCTCATCACCTTCGCCAAGGGCGTCAACAGCGGGTACGTCCCGCTGGGCGGCGTCATCATCTCCGAGCGGATCGCGCAGACGTTCGACCAGCGGCCGTTCCCCGGCGGCCTGACCTACTCCGGCCACCCGCTGGCGTGTGCCTCGGCCGTCGCGTCCATCGGCATCTTCAAGGAGGAGGGCATCGTCGAGCACGCCCGCTCGCTGGGTGCCGACGTCATCGGTCCCGGCCTGCGCGACCTGGCGCAGCGCCACCCCAGCGTCGGCGAGGTCCGTGGGCTCGGGGTGTTCTGGGCACTCGAGCTGGTCCGCGACCGGTCGACGCGCGAGCCGCTGGTGCCGTTCAACGCGGCCGGTGTCGATGCCACGCCCATGAACCACTTCGGGGCGGCCTGCAAGGAGCGCGGTCTCTGGCCGTTCATCCACTTCAACCGCACCCACGTCGTGCCGCCGTGCACCACGACCGCCGACGAGGTGCGCGAGGGCCTCGCGATCCTCGACGAGGCGCTGACCGTCGCGGACGGCTTCTACACCGGCACCGACGCCTGACCTCGTGGGTCATCCCGCGCTCGCCGACGCCGCGCCGGCGGTCTTCTGGCTGGACCAGTCCGACCGCCCGGCGCCCCGACCGGGACTCGGCGCCGTGCGTGCCGCCGACCTGGTCGTGGTGGGGGCCGGCTACTCCGGGCTGTGGACGGCTCTGCTCGCCAAGGAGGCCGACCCAGCCCGCGACGTGCTCGTCCTCGAGGCCGGCTCCGTGGGGTGGGCGGCCTCCGGCCGCAACGGCGGGTTCTGCTCCGCCAGCCTCACGCACGGAGAGCCCAACGGGGTGGCCCGGTGGCCGCAGGAGTATGCCGCGCTGCACCGCCTCGGTCGCGAGAACCTCGATGCCATCGAGGACACCGTCCGGCGCTACGGGATCGAGTGCGACTTCCGCCGGTCCGGGGAGCTCACCGTGGCGACGCAGCCCCACGAGGTCGCGTGGCTGGTCGGGGAGTCGGAGGGTGAGCTGCTGGACCGCGAGGCCGTGCGTGCCCACCTGAGCTCGCCGACCTACCTGGCCGGGCGGTACCAGCCCGACGAGACCGCGATGCTCGACCCGGCGCGGCTGGCGTGGGGTCTGGCCCGCGCCGCAGAGTCGCTCGGCGTCCGGATCGCCGAGGGCGTCCGGGTCACGGGCCTCTCGACGACAGCGTCCGGCGTCGACGTCGCCACCGCTGACGGCCCTGTCGTCGCCGCCAACAGAGTCGCTTTGGGCACCAACGCTTTTCCGTCCCTTCTGCGTCGCACCAGGCTGCACACGGTGCCCGTCTATGACTACGCGCTGATGACCGAACCGCTGACCCCGGCGCAGCTCGACTCCCTGGGCTGGGCCAGCCGGGCTGGGGTCGGCGACATGGCCAACCAGTTCCACTACTACCGGCTGTCCGCCGACAACCGGATCCTGTGGGGCGGCTACGACGCGATCTACCACTACGGTCGCCGGCTCGAGCCCGGCCTCGAGCAGCGGCCCGAGACCTTCGACCGTCTGGCTGGTCACTTCTTCGAGACGTTCCCCCAGCTCGAGGGACTGCGGTTCAGCCACCGCTGGGGCGGTGCGATCGACACCTGCACGCGGTTCTGCGCCTTCTACGGCACCGCACACCGGGGACGGGTCGCCTACGCCGTCGGCTACACGGGACTGGGGGTCGGTGCCACGCGCTTCGGCGCCCAGGTGGTGCTCGACCTGCTGGACGGACGCGACACCGAGCGGACCAGGCTGCGCATGGTGCGCGAGAAGCCCCTGCCCTTCCCACCGGAACCGTTGGCCTACACCGGGATCCAGCTGACCCGGTGGTCGCTGGCCCGGGCCGACGAGCGGGCCGGTCACCGCAACCTGTGGCTGCGGGCGCTCGACCGGGCAGGCCTCGGCTTCGACTCCTAGCCACGTCCCCGCGGCAGTACTGACTCCGGCCGCCCTGCTCGGCCCTCTCGGGCGCGGGTGCGAGGATGACGGCGTGAGCCTGCCCGAGCCGCAACCCCTCGACCTGCCCCGCACGCCCGCCCTGCGGCTCCGGGGACGCACCTTCGACGCCGCCGCTCCCGCAGTCATGGGGATCATCAACCGCACCAGCGACTCGTTCTTCGCCGGCAACCGGCACGCCGACGTGGACTCGGCCAAGCGGGCACTCGACCACGCGGTGATGGCAGGCGCCGACATCGTCGACGTGGGTGGGGTCCGCGCGGGCCAGGAGGGCGAGCAGGTCGGCGCCGATCAGGAGATGGACCGCGTCCTGCCGTTCCTCGAGCACGCCCGCTCCACCCATCCCGACCTCGTCCTCTCGCTGGACACCTGGCGCTCGGAGGTCGCGGCCGAGGCCGGCCGCTTCGGGCTCGACCTCGTCAACGACACCTGGGCGGGGCACGACCCCGAGCTCGTCGGCGTGGCTGCCCGGATCGGCGCCGGCGTGGTCTGCTCGCACACCGGGGGGCTACCGCCCCGCACCGACCCGGTGAAGGTGACGTACGGCCCCGACCCGCTCGACGTCGTCCGAGACGTGCTGCGAACCCTTGCCGCCGGTGCCGCGCAGGCCCAGGCGGCCGGCATACCCGACGACCGGATCCTCGTGGACCCCACACTGGACTTCGGCAAGACCACGGCCCACTCGCTCGAGGTGCTGCGGCACACCGGGGAGGTGGCCCAGCTGGGCTTCCCCATCCTGCAGGCCCTGTCCCGCAAGGACTTCGTCGGTGAGTCCCTCGGGCTGGAGGCTGACGACCGTCTCGAGGGAACCCTCGCGGCAACCGCGGTCGCCGCCTGGCTCGGGGCCACGGTGTTCCGCGCCCACGACGTCCGGGCCACCCGCCGCGTCGTCGACATGGTCGCCGTGATCCGGGGTGACCGCAGCCCCGTGCGAGCCGTCCGCGGGCTGTAGCAAGCGCGGCCTGCGCCCTGCATCGGGACGAGGGTGGACGAGACCGCACGCAAGCCGACCCGGCTCGCGGTTCCCCCAGCCTGAGGTGACGACCAGCGGTATCCACGCCGCGTGAACGCAGTCGAGGCCCACCACTGCCGTCACGTGTCCGTTTTGTGCATCAGCCGAACGGTCAGGCTGTGGGTCAGGCATCCGTGCATTTGGCCCAATCGTTCGGTTGCCGGACCTCTTCACCCATACCGTCCCTGACCTGCGGGTTCTTCACTGGCAGCACTGTTCTGCTTTCTCAGGGGTGTGGATGATGCTCGGTCAATTCTCTGTGCTTTGTCGTGCGGCTGGCCGCCGTGGTCGTGTAGGGGCCGTCATGGCGGTGTCGGCGCTCGTCGTTGCCGGCATCGCGCCGGTCGCGTCGGCCGCGCAGGTCACCAACGCCTCCGTCTCCGGAGGCGCGGGCACCGCCACCGTGGGCGGGCTGCTCTACGCCAAGCAGGGGGCGAGCCTCACCATCGCGGTGACGTCCGACAACACCACCCAGTGCGTCGACGTCATGAACGCAGGCACGCTGGTGGCTCGGATGACGGGGCCCACCGGTAAGACGGCGTGGTCCTTCACGTCCGGAGCCTTCCCGAGCCTCGTCCCTGCCGGCGACAAGCTCGTGACGTACACCTTCGTGGCGTGGCGCAACCTCAACGGCCAGGGCAACTGCACCGCGAACGCGGGCGAGACCACCACGTCCGTGACGTTCGCGGTCGACAACACGGGCCCGCAGCTCACGCCGGTGTTCTCTCCGGCCCTGACCGGCGCGTGGACCAACAAGGACACGACGGTCACCTGGACGGCGACGGACCCGCAGGTGGCAGTCGGCACCGCCGGCTCTGGCTTCCCGACGCCGCCGACCACCTCGACGACCTACGCGACCAGTGGCGTGTACGCGCTCACGGCTCCGGCCTTCAGCGACCGGGTGGGGAACCTCGGCACCGGCAACGGCACGCTCCGGCTCGACAAGGCCGCGCCCTCCATCGTCGGCTCCCGCACCCCGGCGCCCAACGCCTTCGGGTGGAACAGCTCGCCGGTGACCGTCGGCTTCACGTGCCAGGACCTCCCGGCCACCGACGCGTCAGGCCTGGCGGCGCCCGGGTGCCCGGCCGGCACCGTCGTCGGCAGCGCGAGCGACCCCTCCAAGGACGAGACGAACGGCTCGGTGACCGGCACGGTGAGCGATGTCGCCGGCAACAGCTCGTCCGCGACCGTCGGCACCATCAACGTCGACACCGTGGCACCCACCCTGTCGGGCGCCGCCACCAGCGCTCCCAACGCCAATGGCTGGTACCGCGACGACGTCACGGTGCACTGGACCGCAGCGGATGCCCGTTCGGGGCTGGACCCCGCGACCGTTCCCGGCGACGCCGTCCTGAGCGGTGAGGGCAGCGCCCTGACCGTGAGCGCCTCGGCCTCCGACAAGGCCGGCAACACCAGGACGGCCGTGAGCGCGCCGGTCAAGATCGACCGCACCGCGCCGGTGACCGGCATCAGCGGCATCTCCAACGACTGGACGAACGCTGGACTGGTCGCCGTCACCCTGACCCCCGCCGACACGCTGTCGCAGGTCGCCTCGACGACGTTCTCCGTGGACGGCGGGGCCCCGCAGACGGGCACGACCTTCACCCTCGCCACCGAGGGCGACCACACGATCACCTTCAGCAGCACCGACAAGGCCGACAACGTCGAGGCCACCCGCACCGCCCACGTGAAGATCGACCGCACGGCTCCGTCGATCGGGCACTCCTTCACGCCCAGCGGCTACACGGACGGCTCGTGGACCAACGCCGACACCGTGGTCGTGACCTTCACCTGCACTGACGCGGGCTCCGGCGTCGCCTCGTGCACGCCGCCGGTCGGCGTGACGGCCGAGGGCGCCGCGCAGACCAGGACCGGCACCGCGAGGGACAACGCGGGCAACACCGCCACCGACACGGCGTCCGTGAGCATCGACCGGACCCCACCGACGGTCGTCGCGGCCGCAGACCGGTCGCCCAACGGCAACCACTGGTACTCCGACGACGTGACCGTCAGCTTCACCTGCTCCGACCAGGCGGCGCTCTCCGGCGTGCAGACCTGCTCGGCCAGCCGCACCCTCGGCCAGGGGGCCAACCAGTCGGTCACCGGCAGCGCGGTCGACGTGGCCGGCAACTCGGCCAGCGCCACCCTCGACCACCTCGACGTGGACAAGACCGCGCCGGTCCTGTCCGGGGCGCCGACCACGGGTCCCAACGCGGCCGGCTGGTACGACAACAGCGTCACCATCCACTGGACCTGCTCGGACGCGCTCTCGGGCCTCGACGGGGCGTGCCCCTCCGACACCACGGTCTCGGGTGAGGGCAACAACCTCGGTGCCACGGCCTCGGTGTCCGACAAGGCGGGCAACACCAAGACCGCCGCGGTCTCCGGCCTGCACATCGACAGCACCCCGCCCGTCACGACGGGCTCGGTCTCCGCCCCGCTCGCCACCGGCTGGTACGCCGACACGGTGCGGGTCACCCTGACCGGCACCGACAACCTCTCGGGTGTGGCCAAGACCTGGTATGCCGTGGACGGCGGCTCTGCCACCGAGTACGACGGCGCGTTCGACTACGCGACCCCGGGGACCCACACCATCACCTTCTGGAGCAAGGACGGGGCGGGCAACGTCGAGGACGCCGCCGCACCGGGTCACTCGCTCACCGTGAAGATTGACGGCATCAAGCCGACGATCACCGGGTCGGCGTCGCCGGCGCCGAACACCGCGCGATGGAACAACACCGACGTCACCGTCGCCTTCAGCTGCGCGGATGCGGAGAGTGGGATCGCCAGCTGCCCGGAGGACTCCGTCCTGTCGCACGACGGCGCGGGCCAGTCCGTCACGGGCACCGCGACCGACCACGGTGGCAACACCGAGAGCGCCACGGTGGGCCCGATCAACGTCGACAAGACGAAGCCCACCCTCACGGGCGTCGCCACCACGCCGCCGAACGCGAACCTCTGGTACAACGGCGACGTCACGGTCCACTGGACCGCCGCAGACGACACGTCTGGTGTCGACCCGGCGACGACCCCGGCCGACTCGGTCGTCACCGGTGAGGGCGCCAGCCTCGTCGCCGGCCCCGTGCAGGTCTCCGACCTCGCGGGCAACACGCGCTCCCAGACGCTCGCCGGCATCAAGGTCGACCGCACCAAGCCGATGATCTCCGGTGCCGCGACCACGATCCCGAACACCGCGGGCTGGTACCGCGCGGACGTCGCCGTCGACTGGACCTGCTCCGACGCGCTGTCCGGCATCGAGCCCGGCGCCTGCCCCGCGACGAGCACCGTCGACGGCGAGGGGTCGAGCCTGTCTGCGACCGCCTCGGTGAGCGACCGCGCCGACAACGGCCAGTCGGCCACCGTGGCCGGCCTCAAGATCGACCGGCACGCCCCGACCACGGACGTCTCGGCCCCGTCGGCATGGACCAACCAGGCCGTCACGATGACCTTCGAGGCGACGGACAACCTGTCTGGCGTCGCGGCGACCTACTACACCGTCAACGGCGGCACCGCGCTCGAGGGCGAGGGCGTGACGTTCACCGACGAGGGTGAGTACGACCTCGAGGTCTGGAGCGTCGACCGCGCGGGCAACCGCGAGACGGCCAACAGCGCCACGGTGCGCATCGACCGGACCGCCCCGACCATCGGGCACGACCAGTCGCCGGCAGCGAACGGCAACGGCTGGAACAACACGACCGTGCGCGTCACCTTCACGTGCGACGACACGGGTGGCTCGGGGCTGGCGTCCTGCACCGCGCCCGTCGACGTCACAGCCGAGGGCAAGCAGATGCCCGTGCCGGGCACGGCGGTCGACCACGCCGGCAACTCGACCTCCGACCCCGCCACCGTCAGCATCGACAAGACCGCGCCCACGATCAGTGGCGCCCCCGACCGTGCGCCGAACGCCAAGCACTGGTACCGCGCCCCGGTCACCGTGAAGTTCACCTGCGCCGACCAGGCACTGCTGTCCGGCGTCGCGAGTTGCCCTGCCCCCGTGACGTTGGCCCAGGGCGCACACCAGTCCGTGACCCGCACCGCCGTCGACGCGGCTGACAACTCGGACAGTGCGACGGTCGACGGCATCGACATCGACACCACCGCGCCGCAGCTGTCCGGACACGTGACCGCCGGGCCGAACGCCGCCGGCTGGTACCGCGGGGACGTCGACGTCGCGTGGACCTGCTCCGACGCCCTCTCGGGCATCGACGGCGCGTGCCCGACCACGAGCACCGTGACGGACGAGGGCACCGACCTGTCCGCGACCGCGACCGTGCTCGACCTGGCCGGCAACGACACCACCGCCAGCGTGACCGGCCTCAGGATCGACCGCACGGCGCCGACGACGAGCTCGTCGGTCCGCGAGGCGGACAGCGCCAACGGCTGGTACGCCTCGGGCCCGACGGTGACGCTCGCCGCGACCGACGGCCTCTCGACCGTGGCCGAGACCTGGTACCGCGTCGACGGCGGCGCACCGCAGGCCTACACGGACCCGTTCCCCCTGTCCCTCGAGGGCGTCCACACGATCACGTCGTGGAGCGTCGACGTGGCAGGCAACGTCGAGGACCAGGACCAGGACGCCAACACCATCACCGTGCGGGTCGACACGACCGCGCCGGGCATCACGGGCTCCCGGACGCCGACCGCGAACACGAACGGCTGGAACAACAGCCCCGTGACCGTCTCGTTCGAGTGCACCGACAGCGGATCCGGCGTCGGCTCGTGCAGCACCCCGACGACCGTGACCGGCCAGGGCGAGAACCAGTCGGTGACCGGCCATGCGACCGACGCCGTCGGCAACGCCGCATCGGTGACCGTCGGTGACATCGACATCGACCTCACCAACCCTTCGCTGACCGGTGCGGCGACGACGGGCCCGAACGCTGCGGGCTGGTACCGCAGCAACGTGGTGGTCCACTGGACCTGCTCCGACACGCTCTCCGGCATCGCCGGGTCCTGCCCGGCTGACAGCACGGTCACGGGCGAGAGCGCGAACGAGTCGGCCCACGCGACGGTCTCCGACAGGGCAGGCAACGACACCTCCGCCACCGTGGCCGGGCTCAAGATCGACCGGACCAAGCCGGTCACCTCGGTGACGGCGCCGTCCGAGTGGCAGCGCGCTGGCGTCACCTTGTCGGTCCACGCGTCCGACAACCTCTCCGGCGTGGCCGCCACCTACTACACGATCGCCGGGGGCGAGCCGCAGTCGGGCACGTCCATCGCACTCGGACACGACGGCACCTACGAGCTCGCGTTCTGGAGCGTCGACGGAGCCGGCAACGAGGGTGTCCACGGCACCGCGACGGTGCGGGTCGACCAGACCGCCCCGAGCATCCGGCACACCATCACGCCGGAGCCCAACGGTGACCTGTGGAACAACTCGGACGCCACGGTCAGCTTCCTCTGCGACGACGAGACCTCCTTGGTCGCCAGCTGCACCGCCGACCGGGTGGTCAGTGCCGAGGGGACCGGCATCACGGTCGTCGGGACTGCCGTGGACAACGCAGGCAACGAGGGCAGCGACACCGCCACGGTCAACCTCGACAAGACCAAGCCGACGATCGCTGGTTCGACCGACCGGTCTCCCCACGCGAGTGGCTGGTACGACGCCGACGTCACCGTGTCCTTCATCTGTGGCGACGACCGCTCTGGCGTGGCCTCGTGCCAGGGTTCCTCGACCCTCTCCGAGGGTGCTGGCCAGTCCGTGACGGGCTCGGTGGCCGACAAGGCCGGGAACACGCGCTCCACCACGGTCTCGGGCATCAAGGTCGACAAGACCAAGCCGGTGCTCACGGGTGAGGCCACCACCGCGCCGAGCGGAGGGGGCTGGTACCGCGGTGACGTCGTCGTCCACTGGACCTGCTCCGACGCCCTGTCCGGCATCCAGGGCTCCTGCCCGGCGGACAGCACGGTCACGGGCGAGGGCGACGACTTGTCGGCCAGTGCCTCGGTGAGCGACCTGGCCGGCAACTCGACCACCACCACCGTCTCGGGGCTCAAGATCGACCGCACCGACCCGGTGACGCAGGGCTCCGTCCCCGCCTCCCCGTACACCACGGGCTGGTACGACGCCCCCGTCACGGTGACGCTGACCGCGACCGACGACGGCTCCGGGGTCGGGACGACCCGGTACACCGTCGACAGCGGAACGGCGAGGACCTACACCGACCCGTTCACCGTGGGCGGCGGCATCCACACCGTCACCTGGTGGAGCACCGACAAGGCCGGCAACGTCGAGGCCACGGCCGACGGGCACACCTTGACGGTCAAGGTCGATGACGTCGCCCCCAGCATCAGCGGGGCTGCCACCACGGCCGCCAACGCGAACGGCTGGTACGCCGGACCCGTCGCCGTCCACTTCGTCTGTGCCGACGCGCAGACCGCGGTCGCCGGTACCTGCGGGCCTGACAAGACCCTGACCGGGGACGGGGCGAACCAGTCCGTCGTCGGGACCGTGAAGGACAAGGCGAACAACTCCGCGAGCGCGACCGTCGGGTCGATCAACATCGACCAGACCAAGCCGGTGTTCGCCGCCTACCAGGGCGCGACCACGTTCACGGTGGGTCAGGCCGTCGTGGAGCCGACGTGCGGCTCCCGGGCCAGCGACGCCCTGTCCGGCGTGGTGAGCTGCGTGCTCACCTCACGGACGGGCTCGGCGACGACCAACCCGAACGGTGTCGGCGACCGCGTCTACACCTTCACGGCGACCGACAAGGCCGGCAACACGGCGACCCAGGTCATCACCCTGCACGTCGGCTACGGCTGGTCGGGCTTCCTGCAGCCGGTCACCAACACCGCGCACGACCTCGGGTCGGCGAGCACCTTCAAGGCCGGCAGCACCGTGCCGATGAAGTTCCTGCTCAAGGACGCGAGCGGCGCGGTGCGACAGGCCTCGTACGCCCCGCTGTGGCTGGCGCCGGTGGACCTGGGCACGACGGCAGCAGGCACCGGACTGGCGACGGGCGAGGCCGGCACGGTCGGCGGCTCCTACAAGGGCGACGGCGGCCAGTACGTCTACACCTGGCAGACGCCCAAGTCGGGCGCAGGCCACTACTACCGGGTGGGGGTGCAGCTCGACAGCGGTGACGTCTACACKACGCTCATCAAGCTGAGCTGACTCCTGACCGGTGATCGGGGGCTGGAGGGCTCGGGGCGGTCGCAGGGGGACCGCCCCGGCCCTGAGCCCACCAGTGCCGAAACGCGGTGCGTTTCGGGGCCCGGCGCCATACCGGAAAATTGAGGATCTCGACCCGCACGATTGCCGAACTGCGTGCTAGCGTTCTGCACGGTTGCAACAAGCAGTTCCTCGCAAGGTCGACGAAGTGCCCGCCCTAGCACCATCAGAGCGGGCCTTTCTCATCTGAGGGCGGGCCTGGCTCGTCGGTGGGGTTGTGAACGGCAGCCGGGTGTTTCGCAAAGTGCGTAACACCAATGGCTACAAAGGAAAGAGTTACCCCATGGCACAGGGAACCGTTAAGTGGTTCAACGCTGAGAAGGGCTTCGGCTTCATCGCCCAGGACGGCGGCGGCCCGGACGTGTTCGTCCACTACTCGGCGATCGACTCCTCGGGCTACCGCTCGCTGGACGAGGCGCAGCGCGTGGAGTTCGAGGTCACCCAGGGTCCCAAGGGCCCCCAGGCTGACGCCGTTCGCCCCATCTGATCCGAGGACTGCCCAACCACAGTCTTCACTCGTTGGCCCCCACCGCATGGTGGGGGCCAACGCGTTTGTCCGGTATGCCGGGTGATCGGGCCCGCGCGCCGGGTGAGCCGGCCCGCGCGCCGGGTGAGCCGGCCCGCGCGCCGGGTGAGCC
>NZ_JBFUEO010000027.1:0-48805 GCF_056403935.1 Pedococcus sp. P2_E4
GCCTGGACGCGATCACGATCGGTGGTACGGGGTCGAGCGTCGGCAGCGGTGGCATGGTCACCAAGGTCGAGGCGGCGTCGATCGCCAACGCGGCCGGGATCACGACGGTGCTGACGAGTGCGACCCAGGTCGCCTCGGCGCTCGCCGGCGAGGACGTGGGCACGGTCTTCGTGCCGACCGGCTCGCGCCGCACCTCACGCAAGCTGTGGCTGGCTCACGCCACCACGCCGATGGGTCGGCTGCTGCTCGACGCCGGAGCGGTCCGGGCCGTCACCGAGCGCCGGACCTCGCTCCTGCCGGCCGGCATCACCGCGGTCGAGGGCGTCTTCGCCGACGGTGACCCGGTCGACCTGTGTGCCCCCGATGGGCGCGTCGTGGCGCGGGGACTGGTCAACTACACCTCGGCCGAGCTGCCGGGCATGCTGGGCCGCTCGACCCGCGACCTCGCGCACGAGCTCGGGCCGGAGTACGAGCGCGAGGTCGTGCACCGCGACGACCTCGCCCTGCTCTGAGCCAGCGCCCCGGAACGGCACAGCAGAGCCGGGAACGGCGCAGCGGTCCCTCGCCACTGGCTGAGGGACCGCTGCACCGTGCGTCACGGCGTCGGCATCACGGGATGTTGACCGTGGTGTCTCCGGTCGCGATGTTGGCGTCGGTCGCGGTGTCGCGGCCCTTGCCACCGTCGAAGCGGTCGGCGCCCGTGCCGCCGGTGAGCTGGTCGTCGCCAGCGCCGCCGGAGAGGGCGTCGTTGCCGCCGTCGCCGAACAGGGCGTCGTTGCCGTTGCCGCCGCAGAGGGCGTCGATGCCGTCTGCGCCGCGCAGCGTGTCATCGCCGTTGTTGCCGATGATGACGTCGACTCCCGGCCCACCGGTCAGGGTGTCGGCCTGGTTGGTGCCGACCCTCACCGTGAACGTCGTCGTCGAGCTGTCCGACCCGTCGTCGGCGGTCAGGGTGACGACAGCGACGCCGCTGCGCCCCGAGACCGGGGTGACCGAGACGGCCCGGGTCGCCCCGGAGCCGGACACGACCACGTCGGAGTTCCGGACCAGCGTGGTGTTGGACGAGGACGCTGTCACCGTCGGGTTGGCACCCTCGACGTCCGACGTCGTCACGGAGAGCTGGCCAGCGGCGTCACCGACGCAGGCGGCGGCGACGATGGCCACCGTCGGGGCGTCGTTGACCGGCGTGACGGTGATGCTGACCGTCGCCGGCGCCGAGGTGAACTCGCCGTCAGTGACCGTGTAGGTGAAGCTGTCCGGACCGTTGTAGTCGCCTGCCGGGGTGTAGGTCAGGTTCGGAGCGGTGCCGCTCAGCGTCCCGTGGGCCGGCTGCGACGTGACCGAGTAGGTCAGGTCGTCACCGTCGGGGTCGGTCCCGTCGAGGGTGACTGCCGTCGTCGTGTCCTCGGCAGTCGTGACGGAGACGTCCTTGGCGCTGGGCGCGCGGTTGGGGGTCTCCAGGGCCAGCCCGATGAGCACCGGGTCGTGGTCCGACACCCGGTACTGGTCCGGCGCGTACAACGACGCGACCTGGGCCGGGGTCTTGAAATCCGTGTTGTAGTCCAGCACGGACGGCTCGTCGGAGTTGATGTGGTAGTCCGCGACCCCGGTCACCTGCGCGTCGAGCGACGCGGAGGCGAGGGCGTGGTCGAGGTAGCCCCACTGCCCGTCGAACGCGTACGAGTAGGCGTCCTCACCGAGCCGCGACTTGACGAGGTGGACGAAGCCCGCGTCCTCGAGGGCCTTGATCGGGTCCTCCATGGCGTACGAGTTGTAGTCCCCGACGAGCAGCACGTCGCTGTCGCCCGTCTCGGTCGGGTCGCCGGCCAGCCACTGGGTGAGCTCGTGCACCGCGTTCACGCGGACCTGGTTGCAGTTGCCCTGCCCGTCACCCGCGTCGGGTGCTGTGCACGCGCTGCCCTTGCTCTTGAGGTGGTTCACGTTGATGATGAACCGCTCGCCGCTCGCGTTCTCCTGGAAGGCCTGCGCGACCGTCGCCCGGTTGCGCGGGGAGGGGTCGCCGCCGTTGACGAAGGCCGCGGTGTTGAGGACCGCGGTCGTGCCCACCGGGGTGACCTTGGCCGGCTTGTAGAGCACGCCGATCTTGATCGCGTCGCCGCCGAGGGCGTCGACCTGGCCGGTGCGGGCGTCGACGTCGACGTAGGCGTAGGTGCCGGCGCCGAGCCTGTCGTTCAGGTGGTCGACGAGGTTCGCGAGGGCGCTCGTCGGGCCGTAGCCGTCGTTCTCGATCTCGTTGACGCCGACGACGTCGGGCGCGAGGGCCTCGATGGCCGACACGGTCTTGGGCCACTGCCGGTCGAACTCTGCCTGGCTCCCCGCTCCGCGGCACTCCATGACCGGGCCGGTGGTGCCGCCGGTGCAGGCGGTCGTGCCGAAGGTGTTGAAGTAGTTGAGCAGGTTCATGCCGACGACCCGCAGCGATCCGCCGACGGCCGGAGGCGAGCTCGGCCGTGCGTTGGTCGGCTGGAAGTCAGGCGCGCTCCCGCCCAGCGAGCCGAGCGGCCGGACGCGGTAGGCGTTCGGGCTCGCGACGTTGCCACCCCAGGTGTAGGTGAGCACGCCGTGGAGGCCGGTGACCGTGTCCCCGCCGCGCAGGGTGTTGCTGGCCGACAGGGGCTGTCCACCGCGTCCGAACACGATCGGGTCGGCGTTCTGCGCCTGGTTGGCGTCGTCGAGGATGATCTTGCGCAGGTTGTTCTCTGCCTGGAGCGCGAGTGCCGGGGCGCCGGGCGCCACGACGTTGGTCGGCTGCTGGAGCCGTCCGCCGGCCGCGAGGGTGACCTGGCCGAAGCGGCCGATCTGGAAGTGCTCGGTGACCGAGAGCGCCTGCGGGAAGGCGACGAGCATTCCCTCGTAGCGCTCGAGCGAGTCCGGCGTGGCGACCGGCAGGGTGACCTCGGTGGGGGAGACGGTGCCGGTCGTGCCACACGGGGCCACGCCGGTCGTCGAGCTGATCTGGGTCTGGCCCTGGTTCTCGGTCGCGCCGCCCGTCACCTGCACGACGTCGCCGACCGAGACGCGGTTCCCGTTGTCGCCCTCGAAGACGAAGATCGCGTCGGACGTCGCTGCGTCACCGTCGCCGGCGTCCTGCAGGTAGAAGCCGCGAAGGGCCGGGGTCTGGCCCTCGTAGTCACCGACCACGACGCCCTGGACGGTCACCTGGCCGGTGGTGCCGGTCAGCCCGTCGGTCTGGACCGAGCCGATGGTCTGGTCCGCTGCCGCGCACGGCGCGAGCGGCGTGACGGTGAGGGCGATCGTGCCGGAGCCGGACCGGGCCTGCCCGTCCGTGACGGTGAAGGGCAGGTTCTTGGCACCCGCCGAGGTGGCCGCGTCGACCGTGGCGGAGACCGAGAACACACCGTCTCCGGCCGTCGCGTCCGGTGCGACGCCGTCGTCCAGCAGGGTGGTCGAGGCGGAGCCACCGATGCCCGACAGGTCTGCGCTCACGGCGAGGCCGGTGCTGTCCGGGTTGGTGCCGGGAGTCGTGTCGACGGTCAGGGTCGTCGTCCCGCCCTGGATGACCGACGACGGGTCGGCGGCACCGGAGCCCGAGGGGTTGGTGGGCGTGCCGCCGGGGATGCCGTGGGGGGTGATCGACACGTCGTCGATGGCGAGCCCGTCGTCGGACCCGGAGACGTCGGTCGTGCTCCAGCGCAGGGCGATGGTTCCGCCGGCGGGCACGGACAGGTCACCGATGCTGCCGGTCACGGCCGCCTTGTTCGCTGCGGCGTTCCCGTCGAGTGCTGCAGCGCCGCCACTCGTGACGCGAGAGAACGCATCGAGGGAGGTGAGGGACGTCCAGTTGCCCGTCGTCAGGCTGGTCGCGTCCGTGCTCACGGCGAACGCGAGCTTGTCGGTGCGGGGGGTCGTCGCGCCGCCGAGCCGCCACTGCTCGCTGGCGAACGCGACGTCGAGGGAGGTGATCGTGCCACCCGTGCCGTTGGTGAAGAGCGCACCCACGGTGGGGGAGTTGCTGCCGCTGTTGAGGCTGCCGAAGGCGCGCTCGCTGGAGCCTGCGCTGCCGAAGCTGTAGGTGTCACCGGCCGTCGCCGACCCGGTCCCGGCGGTGTACGACGCGTTCGCGGCCGTGCCCGACTCGACGAACGTCCAGCCGGCCGGGGTGTCCGTTGCCTCGGCCCCGGCGCCACTGGCGAGGAGGGTGTCGAAGTTCTGCGTGTATGCCGTGTCGAGCCCCGCCAGCGCCACACTCCCGGTGGCGCTGGCGGGGGTCGCCACGGCGACCAGTCCGGTGGTGATGAGGGCACATGCCGTGCCTGCGCCAAGGGCGCGCCGGACGGATCGCGGGTGGATCATGGGGTCTCCTGAGCACTGAAAGTCGGCGGAATCGTCCAAGGGTGCACCCTCGGGCCGCCAAAGTCTGTACTCAGTTTGCAAATTTTTCGGGAACTCCGGCTTTGCGCGCCGAATCGACGGTTCAGCGGAGCTGGCGCACCTCGAACTGCGGTCTCGGGTGGGCGATCGACTCCTGTGCCTGGACCAGCTGGAGCTCCCGCTCGCCGGACTCGTGGGTGGTCTTCAGCAGGTCGAAGACGCTGCTCGCGGTGCGGCCCAGCGACACCGCAGGGTCCTTGGACTCCAGCAGGTGGGCCGTGAACAGGGCCGCCGTGACGTCTCCCGACCCGTTGGCCTTCATGGGCAGGCGTGGGGTCTGCACGACCCAGGCACCGTCCGCGTGGACCACGAGCATCTCGATCGTGTCGGCGGGGGCGTCAGGGCGCTCGACGCTGGTCACCAGCACGGTGCTCGGGCCCATCGCGCGCGCGGCGTCGGCTGACGCGAGCGTCTCCTCGATGGTCCGTGGCTGCGTGTCGGTGAGGAAGCCGAGCTCGAACTGGTTCGGGGTGATCAGGTCGGCCGCGGGCACGACGCGCTCCCGCAGCAGCACCGGGATGGCCGGGTGGACGAAGCAGCCGCTCCGCGCGTTGCCCATGACGGGGTCGCAGGCGTAGATCGCCGAGGGGTTCGCGGCCTTGACCCGTGCGACGGCGTCGAGGATCACGTCGCCGATGTCCTCGCCGCCCTGGTAGCCGGACAGCACGGCGTCGACGCCGGGGAACGCGCCCCGCTCCTCGACCCCCCGGATCACCGCACGGACGTCGTCGGCCGGCAGCAACGGCCCGCGCCACTCGCCATACCCCGTGTGGTTGGAGAAGTGCACCGTGTGGACCGGCCAGACCTCCACCCCCAGCCGCTGGAGGGGGAAGACGGCGGCGCTGTTGCCGACGTGGCCGTAGGCGACCGAGGACTGGATCGACAGGATGCTCACCCGCCCCATTCAACCAGCGGCCGGGGCCGCCTACCGGACGACGTCGTCCGGGACGGCATCGGGCGGCATACCCTTGAGCCATGGTTGAGATCGATCCCCTCGCGGTCGAGCAGGTGGCGACCGTCGCGCGCGCCGCCCGCGTCGCATCCCGCAGGCTGGCGCTGCTGTCGCGCGCCGACAAGGACGCCGCGCTGCTCGCGGTGGCCGACGCGCTCGTCGCGGCGACCGACGAGATCGTGCGGGCCAACGCCGAGGACCTGGAGCGGGGCAGGGCCGGCGGTATGCCGCAGGGCCTGCTCGACCGGTTGGCTCTCGACTCCGCGCGGGTGGGCTCGGTGGCCCAGGCCCTGCGCGACGTCGCCGCGCTGCCCGATCCCGTGGGCGAGGTCGTGCGCGGATCCACGCTCGCGAACGGCCTGCAGATCCGCCAGGTGCGGGTGCCGATGGGCGTGGTGGGCATGGTCTACGAGGCGCGGCCGAACGTGACGGTCGACGCCGCCGGCCTCGGGCTCAAGTCGGGCAACGCCGTGATCCTGCGGGGTGGCTCCGCAGCCGAGTCCACGAACGGCGCGCTGGTCCGGGTGATGCGGGCGGCGCTGGTCGCACAGGGTCTGCCTGCCGAGTCGGTGTCGCTGCTCGAGGGTGGCCGGGACTCCGTCCGGGCCCTCCTCACGGCGCGTGGCCTCGTCGACCTCATCATCCCCCGCGGTGGTGCCGGGCTGATCCAGACCGTCGTCACCGAGTCCACGGTGCCGGTCATCGAGACGGGGGTGGGCAACTGCCACGTCTACGTCGACGCCGCTGCCGACCTCGACAAGGCGCTCGCGATCGCGGTCAACGCCAAGACCCACCGGCCCAGCGTGTGCAACGCCGCGGAGTCGCTGCTGGTCCACGAGGCCGTCGCGGCGGACTTCCTGCCCAAGGTGCTGGCAGAGCTGTCCGGCGCAGGGGTCGTCCTCCACACCGACGAGTCCTCGGGCGCGCAGGCGGAGCGGGCCGGGGTGCCCCACCTGGATGCGACCGACGAGGACTGGGACACCGAGTACCTCGCGCTCGAGATGAGCGTCCGCGTCGTGCCCGACCTCGAGACCGCCATGGAGCACATCGCCGAGCACGGCACCGGTCACACCGAGGCCATCGTCACCGAGGACCGGGCGGCCGCTTGCCGGTTCACCAGCGAGGTCGACGCTGCCGCGGTGATGGTCAACGCGTCGACGCGGTTCACGGACGGCGGCGAGTTCGGCTTCGGGGCCGAGATCGGCATCTCGACCCAGAAGCTGCACGCGCGCGGCCCCATGGCGCTGCCCGAGCTGACCACGACCAAGTGGATCGTCGAGGGCGACGGGCAGGTCCGCAGCTGAGGCCGCCCGGCGCCATACGGTCGAGGATTGGGCCGTCACGGCCCCTGACTGGCAGGATGAGCGCCCGTGGAAGGCACTGAAGTCCGCAAGCTCGCGGCCCTCGAGGACGCGCACTGGTGGTATCGCGAACGGCGACACCTGCTGGGGCGGGCGATCAAGGGCCTTGCCCCCGGCCGGGCGATGGACATCGGCGCTGCAGGCGGTGGCAACACGCGGGTCCTCAAGGCCGCGGGCTGGTCCGTCACCGCACTGGAGTACGGCGCCGACGGCGCGCAGGTCGCGGCCGAGCGCGGACTGGCCGTCGTGCGCGGCGACGCCACGGCGTTGCCCGTGGACGACCACAGCCTCGACCTCGTGGTGGCGTTCGACGTGCTCGAGCACATCGTCGACCACGACGCCGCGGTCGCCGAGGTGCACCGGTCGCTGCGGCCCGACGGCCTCTTCCTCGTGGCCGTGCCGGCCGACCCGCGGCTGTGGTCCGAGCACGACGTCGCGGTCGACCACGTCCGCCGCTACACGCGGGTGACGCTGCGCGACGTGCTGGAGCGTGGCGGCTTCGAGCTCGAGTCGATGGACTCGTGGAACGTCCTGCTCCGCCCTGTGGTCGCGATGCGCCGCCGCTCCTCGAGCGGCTCGGACCTCGAGGACCTCCACCCGGTCGTCAACTTCGGCCTGCGGGCGATCATCACCGCCGAGCGCTACCTGCCGGTGAAGGCTATGCCCGGTGTGACTCTGCTGGTAGCGGCGCGTCCGAGGACGTGACCGGACCGGTCAGCGAGTCGTAGGCGACGAAGTAGGCCGGGCGCGCCTGCAGGTGGGCGTACATCCGGCCGACGTACTCACCCAGGATGCCGAGGCAGAGCAGCTGCACCGCGCCCACCCCGGCCACGGCCACGACGGTCGAGGTCCAGCCGGGCAGGGTGGTGCCCCTCGCCATCCCGATGAGCGCCCAGAGCAGCAGGCCCAGCGCAGCCACACCGCCCAGCAGCCCGAGCCACGTGGCGGCCCGCAACGGCGCCGTGGAGAACCCGGTGACGCTGTCGAGCGACAGCTTGACCATCTTCGCGAGCGGGTACTTCGACGTGCCGGCGGCACGCTCCTCGCGCCGGTAGGTCACCGTCGTCGACGGGAAGCCCAGCGCGGGCACGACGAAGCGCAGCACCCGGTGGTGCTCGGGCAACGCGTTGATGGCGTTGACCGTCGCCCGCGACATCAGCCGGTAGTCGCCGGCGTCGACCTGGGCGTGCGTGCCCGACAGGGTGCGGATCACCCGGTAGAACGCGCGGGCACTCAGGCGCTTGAACGCCGAGTCGGTGGAGCGGTCGGACCGCACGCCGTAGACGACGTCGACCCCGTGCAACCTGGCCTGCGCCAGCATCTCGGTGATGACCTCGGGGGGATCCTGCAGGTCGGCGTCGAGGGTGACCACGTAGTCCCCGCGGGCGGCAGCCAGCCCTGCCGAGATCGCCGCCTGGTGGCCGGCGTTGGCACGCAGCCGGACGATGCGCAGCTGCGGCCACTCGCGCAGCAGGCGCTGCAGGACGACGGGGGACTGGTCG
This sequence comes from Pedococcus sp. P2_E4, assembly GCF_056403935.1. Lineage (NCBI taxonomy): Bacteria > Bacillati > Actinomycetota > Actinomycetes > Micrococcales > Intrasporangiaceae > Pedococcus > Pedococcus sp. P2_E4. The sequence goes on from NZ_JBFUEO010000027.1 coordinate 8,229, forward strand.
GTGCTCCCGTCGTCGACCGTGACGACCTCGTATGACGTGTCGAGGGCCTGCGCCACCGGGCGCAGCCGCTGCGCCAGCAGGGGCAGGACGTCTTCCTCGTTGTACACGGGGATGACGATGCTCAGCTCGGGGGTCATGGCACCAAGGGTACGTGGGGGAGGGGCGGGGCAGATGCCGCGCGCCCGGCGCTCGGCCACAAAGGTGAGGACCCCTCGCAGTATGAGTACGAGGGGTCCTCGGGTGCAGGACTTCCGCCCTGCGACCGTGACACCGAGGTGTCACGGTGTGGGACCGGAGTCCCACGTGTGGGGTTCGGTTCGCCGAAGCGTTCCTGGCCTCACGGGTGTGACACCGAGGTGTCACGGTGTGGGACCGGAGTCCCACTGCGCAGGACTCGCGTCCCGCGCTGGTGCAGTGCCCCCGTCCGGCGAACCGGTCGGCGACCCTGCGCCCGTTCAATCGCCCCGCGTCCCCGGCGAACCGGTGACAACGACGTCCACTGCGACGGTGGCTCCCCATGTGCGTCGGCAAGCCGGCCCACCCAGGTCGATGCGATCTGGTCAGCGGTCTCGGAGTACCTCCGCGGCGTCGCCCGCGAACCCTGACCCGAAGGTCGGGGACCTCTCGCGAGCGAACCCGTCCGAGGCGGTCCACCGTTATCCGGCTGACCTGTGCTCCGCCCTTCAGGTCATCCCGGGTCTCCCCGTTCCGACCCTCCGTCCGGAGCGCGTGAGAGATTTCTAGTGCCCCGATTCGTTGCCCCGCAATGGGTTTCGGCAAACTTTTTTCGTCCACGGGTTTCCCACACCCTTGTCCACACCGTGCGGTGCTCGACAGGGGGTTTGTCCCCAGCCCTGTGCACAACATCCGTGGACAGCGAGCAGGTACGCTGTGCCCCATGTCGTCGTCGCTGTCGCACGTTTTCGCCTCCACCGAAGAGCACCTCCGCGAGCTGCCCATGTCGCCGCTGGCCTTCGGGGCGCTCGCGATGGCGAGCTTCCTGGCCCTGCTCGGTGTGCTGTGGTTCTTCCGCGGGGTCGCCGCCAAGGTCGCGAGCGGCGGCGCCCACGGGCACGGGACCGACCACCAGGGCAGCCACCACTGACCATGCGGCTCGGAGTGATGGGCGGGACGTTCGACCCGATCCACCACGGTCACCTCGTGGCCGCCTCCGAGGTCCAGACCCGGTTCGGGCTCGACGAGGTCGTCTTCGTCCCGACCGGGCAGCCGTGGCAGAAGGACACCCGCGAGGTCAGCACCGCCGAGCACCGCTACCTCATGACGGTGGTCGCGACGGCGTCCAACCCCCGGTTCACCGTGAGCCGGGTCGACATCGACCGGCCCGGGCCGACCTACACGATCGACACGCTGCGTGACCTGTCAGCCGAACGCCCCGGCGCGGAGCTGTTCTTCATCACGGGTGCCGACGCCCTGGCGCAGATCCTGTCGTGGAAGGACGCCGACGAGCTGTTCGACCTGGCCCACTTCGTCGGGGTGACCCGGCCCGGCTACGTCCTGTCCGAGTCGGGCCTGCCGGCCGACCGGGTGACCCTGCAGGAGGTCCCCGCCATGGCGATCAGCTCCACCGACTGTCGTGCCCGCGTCGAGCGGGGCGAACCCGTCTGGTACCTCGTCCCTGACGGCGTGGTCCAGTACATCAACAAATACCGCCTGTATGCCGCGGGGTCCCCCGCCGCTGCAGCGGCCGAGTAGGAGAGCAGTGCCCGCCACCGAACGTTCCCTGGAACTGGCCAAGACGGCCGCCAAGGCTGCCGACGACAAGCTCGCGACGACCGTCGCCGGCATCGACGTCAGCGAGCAGCTCGCCATCACCGACGTGTTCGTCATCGTCTCCGCGAGCACCGACCGCCAGGTCGGTGCCATCGTCGAGGAGGTCGAGGACCAGCTCCGCGACAAGGGCGCCAAGCCGGTCCGCCGAGAGGGTGAGCGCGACGGCCGATGGGTCCTGCTCGACTACGGCGACATCGTCGTCCACGTGCAGCACGACGAGGAGCGCGAGTTCTACGAGCTCGAGCGGCTCTGGAAGGACTGCCCCGAGATCGACCTGGGCGTGCCCAAGCGCCGCGAGGCATGACCGAGGCAGCTCGGTCGGTGGCCGACGGCGGCTCGCCGCGACGGCTGCTGGTCCTGCGGCACGGCCAGACCGACCACAACGCCGCCGGCCTGTGGCAGGGGCAGCTCGACAGCCAGCTCTCGGAGCTGGGTCACCAGCAGGCCAAGGCCGCGGCCGCGGCGATCGCCGAGCTGCGCCCCACGCGCGTCGTGGCGTCCGACCTGAGCCGAGCCGCGCAGACGGGTCAGGAGGTCGCCGACGTCTGCGGGCTCCCGATCGAGCTGGACGAGCGGTGGCGCGAGATCCACGTGGGGGAGTGGGCCGGGCTGTCCGGGGCGCAGGTGCGCGAGCAGTACCCCGAGGAGCAGGACCTGCTGCTGAGGGGCGAGGACTTCCGCCGGGGTGGCACGGGCGAGTCGGTGGCCGAGGTCGCCGACCGGGTCCGGGCGGCCCTCGACGCGCTCCTCGCCGACATGGCACCCGGCGACTGCACGGTGATCGCGACCCACGGCGTCACCGGCCGCACCCTCGTCGCCGAGCTCATCGGGATGGACCAGCAGGACGCCTGGCTGCGGCTGGCCGGGCTCTCGAACTGCCACTGGGCCGAGGTCGTCGAGGGCTCCTCGGGGTGGCGCATCAAGACCTGGAACGTCTCCGCCTGACGGCCGGCCCCTGGGCCCAGCACCCGATTTGGTGAAACGGGTGGGTCACTGGGTAAACTTCCGCAGTCCCCTTCGGGGGGCATCCCACTCGGGAGATCCCGGGGCTGTGGCGCAGTTGGTAGCGCACTTCCATGGCATGGAAGGGGTCAGGGGTTCGAATCCCCTCAGCTCCACAAACCGAAGAAGGACCAGGCACGCAGGTCGCCTGGTCCTTCTTGCTTTTGAAGGATGTGCATGGGGGGATTCGTCCGCCGGGCGCCGCGACCGGCGGAGATGGTCAGAAGGGGCTATTGAACTGCGCGGTCCGGGCGGCGAAGACTGCGATACGCAGGGGGGTGCAGCTACCACCTGGGAGGCCATCATGCTGCGGCGACTTTCGCTTGTTCTACTCACGGGATTCCTCGTCCTCCTCGCAGGTCCCGCGTACGCGGCACCTACAAACACCACCAACACCGTCAAGGGCCTCGTCGAGACCTTCGTGGACGTCGTCCCTTCGTGCGAAGGCGGTGGCCCGCTGTACACGATCACCACGACCTCCAACGCCATCGAGCACCAGACCGCCTTCCCGGACGGCCGGGTCCACGAGACGTTCACGGGGACCGGCACCTTCACGGCAGTACCCCTGAACGACCCGACCCTGCCGAGCTACACCGGCACGTTCACCGTCTGGGGTGGCTTCAACGCGAACGGGTCGACGGTGAACGGGACGTTCACCTTCAGCGTGCGCGGAACGGGCTCCGACGGTTCGACCTTCTCCAACCAGAACGTCGAGCACTTCAACCAGCGCCCCGACGGCACGGTCCGCGAGTTCTTCCACTGCCACTGACCTCACCACGGCCCCTGCCCCCGAGCGTCCCTTCGGGGGCATTAGGCCCAGTCCCTTCGGAGGCTCGGCCCAATGCCTTCGGGGGCAGTCGGCCCACAGTGACGTCGGTGCTCTGCTACAGCCAGGTGTGGATGCGCACCGTGGTGCCGGCCTTGCCGGACCGGACCTGGACCAGGTCGCACAGCTGGTTGGCCATCCACAACCCACGCCCGTGGTCGTCGCCTGGCGACGGTGGGCGGCGTCCGATCATGGGGTCGGTGATGCGGCCGGCTCCACGCACCTCGCAGACCAGCGCGTGGTGCTCCACCCAGATGCGCAGCTCACTGGCCCCGCGACCGTGCCGCACGCTGTTCACGGCAACCTCGTGCACCCCTAGGGCGAGGTCGGCGGTGCGCTCGGTGGACAGGCCCACGGACGCGGCGTGCGCAGTGACGTCGGCGCGCACCGCGGTGTAGTCGTCCGCCCCGAATGCGCGGTGGGAGACCACCACCTGGACCTCGACCCGCGGCAGCTCCGTCTTGAACATCTTGCCCAGGTGGTGCGCTCCGCCGTATGTGGTGCTGCCACGGTGGGTCTCGACGTCGACGACCACGGGATGGGACCGGTGCGCCTCCGCGACGACGTCGTCTGGGAGCGTCCCGGTGTCGTAGGGACACATCAGCCACAGCGGAGTGTCCGCGTGGACGGCCATGTTGAGCAGGGCCTCGTGCATCTGGCACTCGGCGAGCTCGGCCAGCCGGCGGCCGTGCCAGATCGGCTCGCCGATGCCGCGGATCGGCTGCCCCGGGTGCTCGTCGGTGAAGAGCCGCCACGCCGGAATGATCCGTGCAGGGTTCGAGCCCAGCTGAGCCATGTCCACGAACGCGACCCCGGCCGCCTCGCCATCCAACGCCTCGCGCAGCACGCCAAGGCGGGCCGGCGTGACCGCGACCATGACCGGTTGCCCCGCGGCGATTCCTTCCCGGATGAACGGGACGGTCCCGGCGAGGAACTGCTCGTCGCCGGCCCAGAAGAACGCCTCGTGCCGGAACCCATCATGCGTGCGGCGCAGGGCACCAGCACGGGAGTCATCGAGAGAGCTCGGGTCCGCCGGTGAGGCGGGGCCACCATCGGCTCCCTCGTCTAACGTGGGCACTCCCTCCGGGAGGGGTTCACCGCCTCGATGCGGCGAACCGGCGTGCCGAACATCCTGGGTCGAGGCTACGCCTGAATCGTCTGGTCCGACCCCGTTCGAGTGCCTCGAAGTGACGGTCAGCGTGGTGGGTGGGACGTGACCCGCTCCATCGCCTCGCCGAGGATGCGGGCACCGTCGGGAAAGGCCGCAGGGTTGGGCCCTGAGTAGTTGAGCCGCAGGAAGGGCCCCGTCGGCTCCGCCGGGAACCACTCCCTGCCCCCGGCGACCAGCAGCCCCGCGCGCTCGCAGTCCTGGGCCAGGCTCGGGACATCGGTCCCGTCGGGCAGCCGTGCCCACAGGTTGAGGCCACCGGCGGGCAGGGCGTCCACGTGCGCGTGCGGTGCATGCTCCGCGAGCGCGGCGACGAGCAGGTCGCGCCGGTCCCGCAGCTGCTCGCGGACTCGTCGCAGGTGCGTCTGCCACGCCGGCTGGGTGACGACGTCCAGGGCGGCGGCCTGCAGGACGCCGCTGACGTACATCGAGTCGGCACCGCGGTCGGCCACGATGCGCTCGCGCGCCGGGCCTCGGACGATCACCGCGGCGACCCGCAGGGCGGGCGAGACGCTCTTGGTGAGGGAGCGGAGATAGACGACATGACCGGCATCGTCTCCGGTCGCGACGGGACGCGGGGTGGTGCTGATGCCGAAGTCGTGTGCCCAGTCGTCCTCGATGAGAAAGGCGCCGTGGGCCCGCACCACGTCGAGGACCTGGGCCGCCCGCTCGGTCGACCACTGCGCGCCCGTCGGGTTCGCGTACGTGGGTTGCGCGTAGTAGACGCGCGCGCCGCTCTCGTCGAAGGCACGGTGGAGGTCCTCCGGGTCGGGACCGTCGACGCCCACGGGCACGGGGACGACGCGCAACCCTGACTGGGCCGCGGCTGTGATGGCGCCCCAGTACGACGGGGACTCCATGAGCAGCGGCTGCCCTGGCGCCACCAGCGCCCTGAACAGCGTCGACAGACCGCTCTGGCTGCCGGGCAGCACGACCACGTCGCTGGCAGTGGGCGGGGTGACGCCGTCAGGGCAGGCGACCCCGAGCTCGCGGGCGAACCACGACTGGAGCTCGGGCAGTCCCGCGACGGGTGACCTCGAGAGGGCGCTCTCGCTGCGAGCCGCCCGGGTCAGGGCAGAGCGGACCAGCCGTTCGGGGAGGAGCTCGCGGTCGGGGTACCCGGAGTGCAGGGCGATGACGTCGTTCGGTGCGCTTCGCAAGGCGGTCGGGAGCGACGAAGACCCGGTATGCGGTGCGCGCAGGGCTGTGGTCTGCCACGAGTAGTCGGAGGGCCGGGGCGAGCGAACCGTTCGCACGAAGGTCCCGATCCCCGGCTGGCTGTCGATGAGACCCTCGGCGCGCAGGTCGCGCAGGGCGTTCTGCACCGTCAGAGGGCTTGCCTGGTGGTGCGCGACGAGTGCCCGGGTGGATGGCAGGCGGGCACCGGGGGGAGCCGTGGCGATCCACGCGCGCAGTTCCGCAGCAATCCGTGAACTGCTATCGTTGTTCATGAGTCATCACGATAGCGCTACTCTCACGAGCGGCCCAGTGGTATCGGCAGCCGTGTCGCGCGCGCACGGGCTGTGGTGGGGCCTGGCCGGGGTGGTCGCCTTTTCCTTCACGGTGCCGTTCACCCGGGTGGCCGTGGAAGGTCTCTCGCCGCTGTTCATCGGCTCGGCCCGAGCCGTCGTCGCGGCCGTCCTCGCGGGGCTGGCCCTGGCGCTCACCCGAGCCGCTCGCCCTCGGGCGGGGCAGTGGGCGCGGCTGGCGGTGGTGGGTGCTGGCGTGGTCGTCGGCTTCCCGCTCCTGACCTCGTACGCACTGACCACGACGCCTGCCAGCCATGCCGCGGTCGTCATCGCGCTCCTCCCGGCAGCCACCGCGATGATGGCCGTCCTGCGGGGTCACGAGCGACCGCCGACCGCCTTCTGGGTCGTCGCTGGGCTGGGCGCCGTGGCGGCCCTCGGCTTCGCCTCGGTCCAAGGCGGTGGGTGGGGGCGCCTCCACGGTGCGGACCTGTTGCTCTTCGCCGCGGTCCTGGCGGCTGCGGTCGGCTATGCCGAGGGAGGACTCCTGGCCCGCGAGCTCGGGGCGTGGCAGACGGTGTCGTGGGCGCTGGTCCTCTGCGCTCCGCTCATGGTCGGTCTCGTGGCGACATCCGCGATCCATCGGCCCCCGTCGGCGACCCCGGTGCAGTGGGCGGCCTTTGCCTACCTCGGGGTGATGAGCATGTACCTGGGTTTCTTCGCGTGGTATCGCGGATTGGCCATCGGACCGATGGCACAGGTCAGCCAGGTGCAGCTCGTCCAGCCGGTGCTCTCCTTGTGCTGGGCCGGCCTGATGCTGGGGGAGCGCCTTTCAATCGCCACCGTGGGCGGCGGCCTGGCCGTGGTGCTGTGCACGGGCGCCGCGGTGCGGGTACGTCTGGCCAAGGCAGACTGACTGCCATGTACGTGCCCCACTTCAACGCCATGCGGGACGACACCGAGGCGCGTGACCTGGTGGCCTCGGTCGCGGCTGCGCAGCTGGTCACCGTGGGTCGTGACGGCGTCCCGCTGGCCACCCTGCTGCCGGTCCTGTGGGAGGGCGACCGGGTCGTCGCCCACATGGCCCGGGCCAACCCGCACTGGACCCAGATCGAGCAGGGTGACCCGGTCCTGCTGGTGGTCACCGGACCCCAGGCGTACGTCTCACCGACCTGGTACGCGAGCAAGGCCGAACACGGACGGGTCGTGCCGACCTGGAACTACTCGGCCGTGTACCTGACCGGGCGCGTCCACGTGCGCCAGGACGCCGAGTGGCTGCGTGCGGCGGTCGACAGCCTCGTCCAGCGGCACGAGGCGCACCGCCCGGACCCCTGGCACAGCACCGACGCGCCGGAGCGCTACATCGCCGGGCAGCTTCGGGCGATCATCGGTCTCGAGATCACGGTCGAGGGCGTCGAGGGCAAGGTCAAGCTCAGCCAGAACCGGTCGGAGCGGGACCGTGAGGGCGTCGTCGAGGGCCTGGCCGCTGAGGGCACCCGGGAGGCCGCGGAAGTGGCGCAGCAGATGGAGTCGCAGCTGCTGGACCAGACCGACGCGGGCTGACCCGCACAGAAACCCGCACACGAACCCGGACCGACAGCCGCCGTGGCGGCGCAGCGCGCGGTGGAGCGGGAATATACCCAGGGGGGGTATGGTTGCAGGTGCTATGGACACCACAGCTCCCCACCACGCGACGATGCCGTCCTCCTGGCAGCAAGCCGTCCTGGCGACGCTGCACTGCCTCACCGGCTGCGCCATCGGTGAGGTGCTCGGCATGGTCGTCGGCACCGCCCTCGGGTGGCACAACCTGGCCACCGTGCTGCTGTCCATCGCCCTGGCCTTCGTTTTCGGCTATGCGCTGACGATGCGCTCGGTGCTGCGTTCCGGACTCTCCCTGGTGGCGGCCCTCGGCGTCGCCCTCGCGGCGGACACGGTCTCCATCACCGTCATGGAGGTCGTCGACAACGTCCTGATGCTCGTCATCCCGGGCGCCATGGAGTCCGGTGTGACCAGCATCCTCTTCTGGGGTGCCCTGGCGGTCTCGCTCGCCATCGCCTTCGTCCTGACCGTGCCCGTCAACCGCTGGCTGATCGGCCGTGGCCGGGGTCACGCCGTCGTGCACGCCCACCACGGCTGAGCATCTGCCACCCTGAGCGCGTGCCTGACCTCGCCTGGGCTGCCGTCGCTGTCGCCGCCCCGCTCGACTGGTGGGCCGTCGCCGTCGGTGGCCGCCGTCGCGAGTGGGCCTTCAAGCCCCTCGTGCTCATCGCGCTCCTGGTCGCCGCTGTGCTCATGGGTGCTGCCGACTCGGCCACTGGCCGCTGGCTCCTCGCAGCCCTGGTCCTGAGCCTGACCGGCGACGTGGCCCTGCTGTCCGACAGCGAGAGACGTTTCGTCCTGGGCCTCGGGAGCTTCCTGCTGGCACACCTCGCGTTCGTCGTCGCCTTCATCCACGCCGGTATGCCGCGCGGCGACCTTGCGCTGGTCGGCCTGGTCCTCGTGGCCGCCCTGGCCGCGGTCGTGGGTCGCCGCGTCGTCCCCGCCGCCGCGCGCGAAGGTGGGCCGCCCCTGGCCGGTGCGGTCACGGCATACGTCGGGGTGATCGGGGCCATGGTCGTCGCCGCGTGGGCGACGGGGAGGCCGTTGGTCGCGCTCGGCGCGACCGTCTTCATGGTGAGCGACGCGATCCTGGCGCTGGACCGCTTCGTGCGCCCGCGACGGTTCGGGTCCCTCGCGGTGATGGTGACCTACCACGTGGCGCAGGTTCTCCTCGTGGTCGGGCTGCTCCAGGCCTGACCTCTGTGGACCCCCCAGCAGGCGGCGWGGGGTGGGGCACCWGCCCCCMCCCCTCGCCGGGTCGTGGCCCGCGGCCCTACTGGGTGGCGCGGACCGCGTCGGTGGAGTCCTGCGCCTGGGACTTGACGTCCTCGGCGGTGCTCTGGCTCTCCTGGACCACGGTGTCCTTGGCGTCGGTCGCGGTCTCCTTGATGCTCTGGGCCGCCTGCTTCGCGGGCTCCTTGAGCTCCTGGGCCGTGTCCTGCGCCACGGACTTGGCCTCGTCGACCAGCGGTTGCGCCTTGTCCTTCAGGGTGCTCGCTGCCTGCTTCTCCTTCTCGCTCGCGGGAAGCATCGAGCCGACGAGCCAGCCAGCGCCGAGGGCGATCAGGCCCGCGGCGAGGGGGTTGCCCTGCGTCTTGCTGCGAGCCTTGTCTGCCGCCGCACCGGGCGCCTGTCCGACGGTGGAGGCCGCATCGGACCCGCTGCTGCGCAGGTCCTCGGCGGTGCCCATCACGCGGTCCTTGACCGACGATGCCGCGTCGGCGACCTTGTCGACCTGTCGGCGGGCGACGTTGGACGGGCTGACCGTCTCGGTGAGCGCGTTGACGTCGCTGCTCAGCCGGCCTCGAGTGTCCTCGATCTCACGACGGATCTGGTCCGGGTTGTTCGTCATCGCTGGTCCTCGTTTCCCTTGAGCGCGTCCGGGATCTCCCGGGCGGTCTGCTTCGTCTGTGGCATTCCCTTGACCTGCTTCATCTCTCGTCGGCCGATGCTGGCCAGGACGGCTGCGATGACGGCCCAGACGGCTGCCACCACGAGCGCCGACCAAGCGCGTCCGATCTCGTTGCCGAGGCCCCACCAGAGGGTGATCGAGAGGAAGAGCAACACGAAGTGGCCCGCGACACCGGCCCCACCGAACATGCCGGCGCCCTTGCCTGCCCTGGTGGCCGACTCGCGCAGCTCGGCCTTGGCCAGCTCGGTCTCCTGACGGATCAGGGTCGACAGGTCACGGCTGATGTCGGCGAAGAGCTCGCCGACGTTGCTCAGCGACCGCGGCTGCTCGTCGAGCCGTGGTTCCTGGCTCATGCGGGGAAGGCGTCCGGGTCGGCGGTGGCCGACTGGCCGCTGGTCGAGGCTCCGGTGGAGCCGGTGGAGGTTCCGGTGTAGCCGCCGGTGGAGGTTCCGGTGGAGCCGGTGGTGGTACCGGTGTAGCCGCCGGTGGAGCCCGTGGTGGTACCGGTGGAGCCGCCGGTGGAGCCGGTGTAGCTGCCGGTGGAGGCGCCGGTGTGGGTGCCCGCGTAGGCCGCGGCCTGCGCGCTCTCGTCCGCGGCTGCCTGGTCCTGGTGGTCAGCCACGAGCCCACGGCTCAGCCGGCCGCCGACCAGCCCGATGACGGCCGCGGCGGCGAGGAAGGCGCCGGGACGCTGGCGTGCGAACTGCTTGACCTCGGAGACGAGGGAGCCCGGGTCGCGCTGGTCCAGCCAGCCCGCCACGTCACCCATGCGCTGCGAGGCCTGCTGCGCGAGGTCGCTGGCGACGCCCTGCTGCTCGCTGTTGCGGGCCATGCCCGAGAGCTCCTGGCTCAGCGACCGCAGACCGTCGGCCACCCGGGTCTGCTGCTGCGCGCTCTGGTCGAGCAGCTGGCTGCGGGTCTGCTGCCACAGCTCCTTGGCCTGCTGGCCCGTCTCCTGGACCACGTTCTTGGCCTCGTCCTTGCCGACCTCGGCGACGTGCTTGGCGCCTTCCTTGGCCTGCTGGCCGGTGGCGCGGGCCTCGTCCTTGGCGACCTGCTTCGTGTCGCCGGTGCTGGTGGCGGCGCCGCCGACGGGGCTGTCGGTGCCGTGACTGTCAGTCCCGTAGCTGTCGGTGCCCGCCGCGGAGGAGGCATCCAGCGTGCCGAGCTCGCGGGTGGTGTCCTCGGGTGTGCTGGTCGTTCCGTAGATGTCGCTCATGTGTCCATTCCTGTTCTGTCAACGAGTGCTGGACGGGCGGTCTGTGCGACCGCCTATGTCAGGTGGTTGCCCGGTCCTGACCTGCGCAAACGTCAAAACGTCGCATTTATCGCATCTGGTCGGTATCCGGACGCAGGAGCCTGAGCAACGCCCGGGCGTCGTGCGGCGCATGTCCGTGGGCGTCGTTGTCGAAGTAGACGTGCACGTCCAGCCCCTCGGCCGCCCAACCTGCGACCCGACGCGCCCAGTGCTCGAGCGCAGCCTGCGAGTAGCCGCTGCGGTAGAGCTCGGTGTCGCCGTGGAGGCGGACGTAGACCAGGTCGGACGTGACCACGTCGAACTGTGGCCACGTGCCGGCGCTGTCCGACACCACCATGGCGATCCCGTGGCGCTCCAGCAGGGCTCGAGCCTGCGGCGAGCCGAAGCTGTCATGTCGGGGTTCGAGCGCGTGGCGGACGTCCGCCTCGACGAGCGGGGTCGTCAGCGTGCGTCCTTCGGGCAGCTTTTCGTCGTGGTGCTCCGCGAGCTCACCTGCAGCCTTCGTCGTCCGCGGGAGCAGGTCGAAGAAGGCGCTCAGCAGCTGCTCGTCGAACGGCAGGTTGGCGGGCAGCTGCCACAGGACGGGACCCAGCTTGGACCCGAGGGCGAGGACGCCGGAGGCGAAGAAGTTGGCGAGCGCAGGCTCCACCCCGGCGAGCCGCCGCAGGTGCGTGATGAACCGCCCACCCTTGACCGCGAAGAGGAAGTCGTCAGGCACCTGCTCCGCCCACGACGCGTAGCTGCTCGGGCGCTGGAGCGAGTAGAAGGAGCCGTTGAGCTCGACGCCGCCGAGCTCGCGTGCCAGGTAGGCGAGCTCGTCCCGCTGGCGCAGCCCGACGGGATAGAAGTCACCGCGCCACGACGGGTACCGCCACCCCGAGGTCCCCACGCGGACGTCCCCGCCCGCATCGCCGGTCGGGACGGTGGGAGTGGTCACGCTCCTCCTCGAGGTCGGGGCGGTGCACTCGCACGACGCCCTACCCCAGCACCTACCCGTGGCCTCCGGGCTGGAAACGGACCACACGGGACCAGCCTCCGGGGTGACCGAGCGGCCACCCGACGACGGGGCTCGTTTTGCGCCGTGACCGACCGGGTAGCACGCAGCCACACCGAACACCCGAGAGCGGCGACGGCGACGCCGCGAGGAGGAAGCCCCATGCTCGACATGCAGCGGCTCGGACCGGCAAGCCTGGTTCTGGTCCGTCACGGCGAAAGCATCGGCAACCTGGCGGACCGCGCGGCCAGGGAGGCGGGGGCCGCGCGGCTCGACCTCCAGGACCGCGACGCGGACGTCCCGCTCTCGGACACGGGGCGGGAGCAGGCGGACGCCCTGGGTCGCCACCTCCAGGGCCTGGACGCGACCGCGAGACCCACGGCCGTGGTCAGCTCGCCCTACCGGCGCAGCGCCGACACCGCCCGGTTGGCCGTCGCGACCGCCGGGCTGAGCACTCCGTTCATGCACGACGAAAGGCTCCGCGAACGCGAGCTCGGCGTTTTCGACGGACTCACCGGCACCGGCATCCGGGCCGAGTACGGCGCGGAGGCGCAGCGGCGGGAGCACCTCGGGAAGTTCTACTACCGGCCGCCCGGCGGCGAGAGCTGGTGCGATGTCGCCCTGCGGGTGCGGTCGTTCCTTCGCGACGTGGGCACCCGGCCGGCCACGGACCGCCTGTGGATCTTCACCCACCAGGCGGTGATCACGTGCTTCCGCTACGTGCTCGAGGGGATGGACGAGGCCGCCGTCCTGGAGCTGGACCGAACCGTGACCGTCCCCAACGCCTCGACGACCACCTACCGTCGCGGACCGGCTGGCGTCCCCGAGCTGGTCGACTATGCCTCGACCTCGGCCGTGGAGTCCCGAGGGACCACGGCCACGCACGAGCCCGATCAGGCAGGGCGCGGGAAGGCGTCGTGAACCGCACGGTCCGCGACCTCGACGCCGGCCAGCTGGGCAGCTGGCCCCTCCCGGACCCGGGGGGCGGCAAGGAAGGGCGAGGTCGGGTGGTGGTCGTCGGTGGCAGTCGTCGCACGCCCGGAGCGGTCCTGCTGGCGGCAGAGGCCGCCGTCCGGGCAGGAGCCGGCAAGCCGCAGGTCGCCACCGTGGAGAGCGTGGCAGTCGCGGTCAGTGTCGCCCTGCCGGAGGCGCTCGTCACCGACCTTCCCGAGACCGGTCACGGCGAGATCGCATCAAGGGCAGCCGACCAGGTCCTCGACCTCGCTGCCGGCTGCGACGCCCTGCTGCTGGGCCCCGGGCTGCTGTCTCCGGAGTCGGCCAGCGAGCTGCTCGACGCCGTCGTGCCGAAGCTGGACTGCCCCGTGGTCCTGGACGCGTTGGCCATGGCCTACCTGACCGAGCAGCCTGACGGGGTGGCTCACCTCGGGGGGAGGGTGGTCCTGACGCCCAACGACTCTGAGCTCGCCGAGACCCTCGGGCGCAGCGAGTCCGAGGTCGCGGACTGCCTTGCCGAGTGCTGCGTCGAGCTCGCGGACCGGTGCGGTGCCACGGTGGTCGCCGGCGGCGAGACCACGTACATCGCTGCCCCTGGTTCGCAGGTCGTATGGCGTCATCCGGGTGTGCCCGGCCTCGGGGTGGCCGGGTCGGGCGACGTGAAGGCCGGGATCGTCGCGGGCCTGCTTGCCCGCGGGGTTCCTGCCGAAGGGGCGGCGGCCTGGGGCGTCATGCTCCACGTGGGCGCCGGCCGGGCGGTCAGCGAGAACGATGCCCCTCTGGGGTTCCTGGCCCGGGAGCTGCTCCCGTGGATCCCGCGGGTGATGGCGCAGCTCTCGTCGAGGGCCTCCTGACGGCTGGGTCGACTCGCCGCGAACCGCGCTGTCAGGCCGTGACGCGCCAGCGACCCGTCGCCGCGTCGAGCTCGGCGAGGTGGCGTGCCGAGAACTCGGCCAGCCAGCCTTCCATCGGGAACCAGCCCCACCGGTCACGAAAGAGGTTGGCGTTGTGGACGATCGAGTGCAGGTGCCCGATGGGAGGGGTCTGGGTCGGGTGGTGTTGGTGGTATGCCGTCGCGCCGCCGACCCAGATCAGCTCGCCGCCCGCAGCGGCAAGGCGCTGCCCGAAGTCGGTGTCCTCCGCGCCGTAGCCGGAGTACACCTCGTCGAACCCTCCGAGGTCCTGCCAGTCGAGCGCCGTCACTGCGAACGACAGCGACCAGAAGAGCCTCACGTCACCTCCTGGCAGGACGACGTCCGGCGCTGGTGAAGGTCGTGCGGGATGCGGCTCGGCACGCTCGGCAAGACCCGGGGCACGGTAGTCCGCGGGGTGCTGCACCGGCGGCAGGTAGTGCACGTCACCGCACGCCACGACCGGCCCTGGCGCCGGCCTGGGACTCAGCACGGCGGCATACCGCTGCACGGTCGTCGGTGAGGGGATGCAATCCACGTCGAGGAACACCAGGACGTCGGCCCCGGCCCCGATCGCGGCTTCGGCCCCGGCGTTGCGGGCCCGGGCCAGGGGGAGGTCCGTGGCGACGGCGGGCAGCTCCACGACGAGGGCGTCGGGATGCTGTTCGTGTGCCACGGCGGCGATCCCCGTGTCGCCCATCGCGACGACGACGTAGTCGTCGGCGGGCCACGTCTGCTGGTGCAGGCCCCAGCCCTGGCCGCGGAGGTGCTCGTGCCGGCCGTGCGCGATGGTCACGACGGCAGTCCGGGGGCGGCTCACTGGGTCACCAGCGACGGCAGGCCGGCCGTGCGCAGGTGGTCTGCGGCGTCGGAAGCGCCGGTGCCGGTCGACCACAGGCGCCAGCCGTCGCCGCCGCGGGCGAGCGCGAGCTGGAGCAGGTCCGGCCAGGATCCCGGGGCCGGCCAGGTCGTGCAACCCACGGCGATGCCCAGCTGGTCGAGCACCTGGGCGGTCGCGGACTGCTCGTCGAACGGGCGTCGCTGGGCGACCACGACGGCAGGACGTCGGGCCGCCGCCACCTCGGCCACGGCGTTCTGCCCGGCGTGCGTCACGACCACGTCTGCCCGCTGGAGGTCTTCCCAGAGCGGCGTGTCGGAGTGGATGCCGGGGGAGCGCTCGACCCAGGTCCACGACGGCGTCGCCGCCCGGGCTGCCTCGAGGTCTGCGTCGGTCGTCGTGCGGCCACCGGCACCCCACAGCACCAGCACCGTGCCGCCGCCTGGTGCAGCCGGCGTGGGAACCGGGCGGGTGGGGGTGAGGTGGTCGAACCGGGAGATGCCACCGACGAACCACGCCTTGTCGGTCCACTCGCGCGGCCATCCGAGGTCGTGGGACCCGCGCGGCCACGGTGCCAGCAATGCGTCTGCAGTGTCGTAGGCGAGGCGGTGCGCCCTGTCCTCGCGCACCCCCGGCATCGCGACGACCACCGTCGGCACCCCGCAGAGTCGCGCCAGGAGGGCGACCTCCACTGAGACGTCCACCACGAGCGACCGAGGCCGGTGCACCGCGGCCCACTCGGCCAGCTGGGCCGACCGCTGGGCCAGACCCGGGTGCCCGCGGGGCACCCAGTGCAGGACGCCGTGAGCGGTCGGGTCGTCGAGTTGTCCCTGCTGCGCCGGGTCGGTGTCGTCGTCGCGCGCGAGCTGGGTCCACGCGCCGCTCCAGCCCGCCGGTGCGGGGACGGAGCTGAGACCCCAGACGGGCTCGTCCATGGCGGAGGCGATGCTCTGCATGCGGGTGAGGTGCCCCGCGCCCTGGTGGTGCGCGTAGTAGCCGATCACGCGGCCCGCCCCACCCTCGTGCTCTGGAGGTAGCGCTCGACGTAGTCGTCGACCATGGTGTCGAGCGAACAGCTGGTGACCGCGTGGTCCCGACAGCGCTGGCGGTCCATCGCGCAGACGCGTTCGACCTCGGCCGCCGCGGCGGCCACGTCACCGGGCTCGACCAGGGCACCGCAGTCGGCGCTGACGAACTCGGGCAGACCACCTCGCCGGTAGCCCACGACCGGAGTCCCGCAGGCCAGGGACTCGGCTGCGACCAGGCCGTAGGGCTCGTCCCACTCCGGAGTGACGACCGTGGCGGCACTGGACCCGACGAGGGCCGTCAGTGCAGGGACGCCGAGGTGCCCGACGTACTCCGCCCGCGGCCCGAGCAGCGGTGCGACTCGCTCCGTGAAGTAGTCAGGGTTGCCCACCGGGCCGGCCAGGCGGATGCGGCGGCCGCTCGCCGCGGCGATCCGCAGCGCCTCGTGAGGTGCCTTCTCCGGGACGATCCTGCCCACCCAACAGAGGTCGTCGCCACCGGCTCCGGGTTCCCACACGTCGGTGTCGACCCCGTTGTGCACCACGTCGGCGTCGGTCACGTGGGACCACTGCACGGCGGTGTGGCGGCTCACCGCGACGAACCGGCTGCGGCTCTGGTCCATCAGGGCGATGGCCGGCTCCAGCCAGGGAGTGGGCGGGGTGTGCAGCGTGGTGAGCATCGGCGCGGCACAGGACTGGGCGAGGGCGAGGGGAAGGAAGTGCAGGCTGTTGTTGTGGATGACGTCGACGTCGTGGCGGTCCCTCAGCTCGAGCATCACCTGCAGGTACGCGTGGTGCTCCTGCAGCCAGGGGACCGGGGGCATCGAGACGTCAGCCGCGGCCGCCGCGCTCAGCTCCAGCGGCGCGACGACCATCTCCCGCGCACCCAGCTCGGGGTCGCTCCCCGGCCCGGCGAACAGCGTGACGTCGATGCCTCGCTGGCGAAGACCGCGCACGAGCGCCCACGTGAGCGACTCGAGGCCGCCGGCGAAGGGCTGCACCAGCGGGTGCCTGGCTGCGGCAAGGATCACGACGTGCATGCGAGCCTCCGGTCCAGGGCCGCTGCATAGACCTGCTCGTGCGCCCGGGCCAGGAGCCGACGCTCGGTATGCCGGGTCGTCACCGACGCGCGCGGCGCGGTCCCCCCGGCCAGCCAGCGGCCGTGGGCCGTCCGTACGGCCGAGACGAGGGAGGACGTCCTCTCGGGGCCGTTCGCGGCGTACGTGAGGCAGGGACGCTGCTCGGCGTAGAAGCCGCAGTCCGGTGCGGCGACCCAGGTTCCGAGGTCGTGACCCGCCTCGAGCCAGCCCGAGTGGGTGCCGAACTGGTAGGGCAGGACGGACACGTCGAGGCCGTGCAGGTAGGCCCAGAGCTCGTCGTCGGGGAAGTAGTCGTGCACCTGCAGCTCCAGGGCACCCCGCCGGTCCAGCGTCGTGAGGTGGGCTGCGAATGCGGCGTCGTGGCGCGGGAACCCTGCCGTCATGACGTCGGTGTGCGCGTCCACGCGCAGCCGGGCACCCGGCATACCCGGCATGGCCTCGACGAGGGCGTCGACGAGGGGGAGGGGGTCCATGYTGGCGCGCAGGCTCTTCGCGTGCAGGCCGACCACGAACTCCTCGCGCGCGGCGCGCGGTCGGGCGAGCCACTCGTCAGGGACGACCTGGGGGTGGCGGAGGACGGTGGCGTCGCGGCCCCAGCGCTCGCGGATGGTCGCAGCCGCTCCGGGGGTGAGGGTGATCAGGGCGTCGGCCGAGCTGACGAGCACGCCGAGCTGGGCGTCGTGGAGCTCGGCGGCCTCGTGGTGGGGGTTGCGCAGGTCGTGCACCGTGAGCACGAGCGGCTTGTCGTGGCGATGCAGGGCGTCGACGACGCCACGCAGGTCGTCCGGCGAGAGGGCGTCGAAGCCGAAGTGGACGTGCATGACGTCGAAGTCGGCGGCGTGCTCCTCGACCCAGGCGCTCGTCAACATGCGCGGCGGCCACCACGGGCTGTCGGGGGAGCTGTCGGCGGGAGGGTCCGGGAGCCGGACGACGCTCGTCGAGTCGGGTGCGGGCGGCGACAGGTGACGCACGTAGACGTGGCCGGAGGGGACAGAGGCGACGACGATGCTCAAGGCTGACCTTCGGAAAGGGGCGTCGAGCGCGCCGTGGGCGGCCCGACTGGGGCAGCTGGCGCGTGGTTTGACCGGCTCTGGACTTCTCGGGCCAACGTAGCCCCTTGCGCGGACGTTGGCGACCCCCGTCGCCTCCGAAGGGTCAGGTCAGCGAGGCGCGGTGGCTCTCGTTGATCTTGTCGGCCAGGGCTGCGAGCTTGGTGTTGGTGCGGCTGGAGGCGCTGCGCAGGATCTCGAAGGCCTCCGCGTCGCTCACCTTGTGCGCCGCCATGAGCAAGCCCACGGCCTTGCCGATCTCACGGTTGCTCTCCAGGCCCTTGCGAAGGTTCTCCGCCGTGGTCTGGCGCTCGGCGGCCGCGAGGGCAACCGAGGTGAACGCCGCGAGCACGGCGCCCACGTCCACGGACTCGATGGTGAGGGCGCCGGGGGTGTCCGAGAAGACGTTGAACGCCGCTCGCGCGCCGAGGCCGTCCATGAGCTGGTAGCCGACCATCCCCCGGACCGGGGTGCTCGCGAGGGTCAGCTCGGCGAGCCGTGGCCACTTCGACTCCGAGCGGATGTCGGTGTCGTGCTGGACGGAGTCCTCCACGATGGCGTCCACGCACGGTCCTTCGTGGGCCTCGGACTCGAGGCGGTCCATCTGGCGTGCGACGTCGTCCGAGGCGGCCTGGGTCCGCAGCTGCTCGTGGTCGTCGAGGGTGGAGATGCACGCATGGTCGGCGCCGGGGATCACGTTCACGGCCGTCTCACAGATGGCCGTGAGGATCTCCGCCGATCCGGTACCGGCATAGACGAGCGCGGCGAGGGCGTTGAAGGCCTCGGTGGCCTCGCGGGGAATGCGTGTCTCCATGGTGCCCAGTATCACCCGGATTGCCGCTTGCGCGTGCCGCGTCCACGGTGGGCGTCCTCGGCGCGGGGGTGGTCCGCTGGGGGGCGGCGCCTCAGCGGGCGGTCTTCGGGACGCGTTCGAGGACCAGCAGGTCGAGCATGGAGGCAGCGATCCCCACCAGGGCCATCGCCGTGACGACGCGGGTCAGCGGGCCGGGGTCGCCGTAGCCACGGCCGAAGCCGGCCGACAGGAAGTAGGACAGCGCGAGCGCGGCACCGCTGACCGCCATGATGATGCCGGGCACGCGCGGGTGGACGCCGCACCGGGCGATGGCGATGCCGAGCAGCAGCAGCCCCAGGCAGACGCCGGGCGGCGAGGTGACCAGGCCCTCGAGCACGGCGGCCACTCCAGCCCACCCGACCCAGGCGCCGGGGCGCATGCCCTGGGCGAGCTGGTAGCCGAGGACGGCCGTCCCGAGCAGCGCGATGGTGGCGACGTCGAGGAGCACCCCGAGACCGTTCGGCAGCACGATCTCGCGGGCACGGACGATCCAGTACCCGAAGAACAACAGGCCCCCGGCAACGCCCATCGAGGGCGTCATCTCGTCGACCAGGTCCGCCGCTCGGCCAATCCGCCCCATGGCCCGAACGTACGACGAGCCCCTAGTCCGCGCCTCATCCGAAAGACGCAGGGGGCGGTGGAGGCTGGTCGCGCGGGGCGCTGCGGTAACCTGTCGCCATGGCACGGTCGCTGCTCCTGAGGAAGCCGCGCTGACGCCCCGGACCCACCGGGTCACGTCACCGCGGCCAACCCCTCCTGCGTGAGGGGTTTTTCTGTGTGGAGACACCATCGAGGTCGGTGTGCGGACACGGGAACCACGAGCACGACCAGCGAACACGAGGATGAGATGAGCGAGACGCCGCACCGCTACACCGCCGCCCTGGCCCAGCAGATCGAGCTGGCCTGGCAGGACCGCTGGGAGCAGGAAGGCACCTTCCACGCCCCCAACCCGGCAGGCCCGTGGGCCGAGCCGGACAAGGTCGCCGGCCGCGAGAAGCTGCTCGTGCTCGACATGTTCCCGTACCCCAGTGGCGCAGGCCTGCACGTCGGCCACCCGCTCGGCTACATCGCCACCGACGTCTTCGCCCGCTACCACCGGATGACGGGCAAGAACGTCCTGCACTGCCTGGGCTACGACGCGTTCGGGCTGCCGGCGGAGCAGTACGCCGTCCAGACCGGCCAGCACCCGCGGAAGACGACCGAGGACAACATGGTCGTGATGAAGCGTCAGCTTCGACGGCTGGGGCTGGGCCACGACGACCGCCGCACCATCGCCACCATCGACCCCGGCTACTACAAGTGGACGCAGTGGATCTTCACCCAGATCTACAACGCCTGGTACGACCCCGAGGCGGTGCGGCCCGACGGCGGCAGCGGACAGGCGCGCCCGATCGGCGAGCTCGTCGCGCAGTTCGAGTCCGGCGCGCGACCCACCCCCAACGGGCGCGAGTGGGCGGCCCTGTCGCCGGTCGAGCAGTCCGACATCCTCGACGACTTCCGGTTGGCCTACACCAGCGAGGCGCCGGTCAACTGGGCCCCCGGCCTGGGCACGGTGCTGTCCAACGAGGAGGTCACCAACGACGGCCGGTCCGAGCGCGGCAACTTCCCGGTGTTCAAGGCCAACCTGCGCCAGTGGATGATGCGCATCACCTCGTACGCCGACCGGTTGGCCGACGACCTGGACCGCGTGGACTGGCCGGAGAAGGTCAAGGCCATGCAGCGCAACTGGATCGGGCGCAGCCAGGGGGCGCGGGTCGCCTTCGCGGTGGTGGGTCAGGACGCCTCCATCGAGGTCTTCACGACGCGCCCCGACACGCTGTTCGGCGCCACGTTCATGGTGCTGGCTCCCGAGCACCCACTGGTGGACACCATCGTGTCCCGGGGCGACTGGGTCGCCGACACCAATCCCGCCTGGACCGGTGGCGAGGCGACCCCGGTGGCCGCGGTCGCGGCATACCGGCTGGCGGCGTCGCGCAAGAGCGACCTCGAGCGCCAGACCGAGGGCAAGGACAAGAGCGGTGTGTTCACGGGCGCCTGGGCGACCAATCCCGTTGACGGGCAACGGATCCCGATCTTCATCGCCGACTACGTCCTGATGGGCTACGGAACGGGCGCCATCATGGCCGTGCCGGGGCAGGACCAGCGCGACTGGGACTTCGCGCAGCAGTACGGCCTGCCGATCATCCGCACCGTGCAGCCGTCGGAGGGCCACCCGGAGGACGAGCCCTTCACGGGTGACGGCCCTGCCATCAACTCGGCCAACGACGAGGTGTCGCTCGACGGGCTCGGGGTCGCCGAGGCCAAGTCGCGCATCATCGACTGGCTGTCCGACAAGGGGTTCGGCGAGGGTACCGTCAACTACAAGCTGCGCGACTGGCTGTTCAGCCGGCAGCGCTACTGGGGCGAGCCGTTCCCCATCGTCTTCGACGAGGACGGCGTCAGCCACGCGGTGCCCGACTCGATGCTGCCCGTCGAGCTGCCGGACGTCCCTGACTACGCGCCGAAGACGTTCGACCCCCAGGACGACTCGAGCCAGCCCGAGCCGCCGCTGGGGCGGGTCGAGGAGTGGGTCAACGTCGAGCTCGACCTGGGGGACGGGCGCGGCATGCGCAGGTACCGCCGAGAGACCAACACGATGCCCAACTGGGCCGGATCCTGCTGGTACTACCTGCGATACCTCGACCCGGCCAACGACGAGGCGTTCGTCGACCCCGAGAACGAGAAGTACTGGATGGGGCCGCAGGCCGACCCCGTGGGCGGCTCACCCGCAGGGACCGTCGACCCCGGTGGCGTCGACCTGTACATCGGTGGGGTCGAGCACGCGGTGCTGCACCTGCTGTATGCCCGCTTCTGGCACAAGGTGTTGTTCGACCTGGGTCACCTGAGCAGCGCGGAGCCGTTCCGGAAGTACTTCTCGCAGGGCTACATCCAGGCCCCGGCCTACCGCGACGACCGGGGGCAGCCGGTCGAGGCGAGCGAGGTCGTCGAGGTGCCGGACCACTCCGGTGGCGAGCCCAGCTACACGTGGCAGGGCAAGCCGGTCACCCGCGAGTTCGGCAAGATCGGCAAGTCGCTCAAGAACGTCGTCAGCCCCGACGAGATGTGTGAGCAGTACGGCGCCGACACGCTGCGCGTCTACGAGCTGTCGATGGGGCCGCTGGAGCTGAGCAAGCCCTGGGAGACGCGAGCCGTCGTCGGCGCCCAGCGGTTCCTCCAGCGACTGTGGCGCAACGTCGTCGACGAGGAGACCGGCGAACTGCGGGTGGTCGACCAGGCTCCCGACGACGCGACCACGCGGGCGATGCACAGGACCATCGACGCCGTGACGCGCGACTACCCCTCTCTGGGGTTCAACACCGCCATCGCGCGGATGATCGAGTTCAACAACACGCTCACCAAGCTCGACGCCGTGCCGCGGCAGGCGGCCGAGGCCCTGGTGGTCATGGTCGCGCCGCTGGCACCGCACATCGCCGAGGAGCTCTGGGCCAAGCTGGGCCATGAGGACTCGATCACGTACACCTCGTTCCCGGTCGCCGACCCCGCCCTGCTCGTCGAGGACACCGTCACGTGCGTCGTCCAGATCAAGGGCAAGGTGCGCGACCGCCTCGAGGTGCCGGCCGACATCAGCGAGGACGACCTGCGCGCGCAGGTGCTGGCGCTGCCCAAGGTGGTCGCGGCCACCGAGGGCGGGATCCGCACGGTCATCGTGCGCGCTCCCAAGCTCGTCAACGTCGTTCCGGTCTAGGGCGCCCGCCCGATGGCCCCGACTGGATAGCCTGCGCACGTGGGCATCGCGATCGTCACCGACAGCACGGCATACCTGCCTGCGTCGGTGGTCGACGCGCACGGCATCCACGTGGTGCCCCTGCACGTCATCATCGGCGGCACCGAGTTCAGCGAGGGAGTCGACGTGTCGACCGCAGAGGTGGCTGCTGCGCTGCGCTCGTTCAAGCCGGTGTCGACGTCGCGACCTTCGCCGCAGGCCCTGCTCGACGCCTACGAGAAGGCCGCCGCCGACGGCGCCGAGGGCATCGTGTCGGTGCACATCAGCGCCGACATGTCGTCGACGGTGGAGTCCGCCCACCTCGCAGCGCAGCACTCCCCGGTTCCGGTGCGCGTCGTGGACTCGCGGTCGCTCGGCATGGCGATGGGGTATGCCGTCGTGTCGGCCGCTGCCCTCGCCGCCGACGGTGCATCGTTGGAAGACGTTGCAGCCCATGCACTTTCGCGCTGCGAGGCGGCGACGGTCGTGTTCTACGTCGACACCCTCGAGCACCTGAGACGGGGTGGGCGCATCGGGTCGGCGTCGGCGTTCCTCGGGTCGGCGCTGGCGATCAAGCCGATCCTCGGTCTCGTCGACGGGAGCATCCGGCCGCTCGAGAAGGTGCGCACCTCGACGCGTGCCCTGAGCCGGCTCGAGGAGCTCGCGGCGACGGCCGCCTTGGCGCCCCGGGTCGAGCACGGCGTCGACATCGCGGTCCACCACCTCGACTCGCAGGCCCGCGCCGAGGCCCTGGCCGCGCAGCTCGCGCAGCGGGTGCCCGAGGCGTCCATCGAGGTCGTCGAGCTGGGTGCCGTGGTGGGTGCCCACGTCGGCCCCGGGACGATCGCGGTGGCGGTCGTACCCCGGTCGGGGCCATGACCGGCGGGGCGGGGTCCCGATGACGGCGGGGCAGGCGCTCGTGTCGCAGGTGCTGGTGTCCCGGACGCTGGCGTCGCTGGTGACCGTCGACCACGAGTCGTTCTGGGAGCTGGCCAAGGTGCCCCTGGCGTCGGCCGCGGCGTTCCTCATCGGGGCGGTGAACCCGGCGACCATCCTGGCCACGATCCTCGGCAAGGACCTGCGCAAGGCCGGGTCGGGCAACCCCGGCGCGACGAACGCCGGCCGGGTCCTGGGGGCCCGCTGGGGCGTGGTCGTCGGCGTCCTCGACGTGCTCAAGGGCCTCCTGCCGGTCATCGTGGCGCAGCACCTCCTCGGGACGGTGACAGCGCTGTGCGTCGGGCTCGCGGTCGTGCTCGGGCACATCTGGTCGCCGTTCCTCAAGGGTCAGGGCGGCAAGGGCGTGGCGACCTCGCTGGGCGCGATCCTCGCGGTCGAGCCGTGGTTCGGGCTGGGGATGGTGGTGGTCTTCGCGCTGCTCGTCTGGCGGCTGCGGTGGGTGGCGGGGGCATCGGTCTCTGCCTGCCTGCTGCTGTTGGGGCTGGGGCTGCTGACGTGGTTGCGGTGGGTGCCGTTCGGGACGCGTGACACCGGGGCGTGGTGCGTCGTCCTCGCCCTCGTGGTCATCTACCGGCACCGCCGCAACATCGAGCTCTGGATCTCGGCGCGGCGAGACGCGTCGTCCACAGGCTGACCCCGAAGCGGGCGTTGTCCACAGGGGGTGCGGCCGGGGCGCGCGCTGCGCGGGGGCCTTCCTACCGTGCCGGTATGCCGTTGCGCCGACCACCGTCCGAACCGTCCCCTCGCCTGCGTGCCCTGCTCGAAGGCACCGGTGCGGGCACGGGACCGGGGGGTGCCACCGGCGTGAGCCCGTGGCTGCCTGAGCGCGAGTGGATCGAGGTGAGTCCCCAGCAGCAGGCGAGCCGCGGGAGCACGCGGCGGACGCGGGGGTCCGACGGCAGGCGGGGGCCCGAGGGCAGGCGGGTGACCGAGGGCAGGCGGGCGACTGAGAGCAGGCGGGCGACTGAGAGCAGGCGGGCAACCGAGGGCGGGCGGGGGACCGAGGGCGGGCGGCACCGTCGGCCACAGCCACCGGGTCCTGCGTTCGTGCGGCTGCCGACTGCGCTGAGGGGTGCCCGGGTGCAGGGTCCCCGAGCGGCGGTGTTCGGGCTCGCGCTCGTCGTCCTGGTCGCGGCGCTCGGCTTCGGGGTGCGGGTCGCCTGGGCGAGGTCGGCGAGCAGCCCACAGGTCGTGGCTCCGGGGCCGGCCGGGCCGTCCGGGTCAGCCCTCGCGACCCGGGGGCCTGCGCACGCCGCCCTGGCCTCGTCGCCGACGGCCTCGGGTGGGGGCGGTCCGCCGGCCCAGGTCACCGTGCACGTGGTGGGCGAGGTTCGTGCCGCGGGCGTGCTGACGCTGCCCCAGGGCTCGCGGGTTGCCGATGCCGTGGCCAAGGCCGGTGGCGCGCGGCCGAGCGCCGACCTCGGCACGGTCAACCTGGCGCGGCTGCTCGTCGACGGCGAGCAGGTGCGGATCCCCAAGCCGGGCGAGGTGCTGCCACCCCAAGGGGTGGTGTCCGGCGGGGCTGGTGGCGCGGCGGGCGGCGACGGTGGGGCGACCGGCTCGGCTGGCAGTGCTGGTGGCGGCGGCGGTGCTGCTGGCGGTGCTGCCGCAGCCGGGGGACTGGTCAACCTCAACACCGCCACGGCGTCGGAGTTCGAGACGCTCCCCGGCGTGGGACCCGTGCTGGCGAGCCGGATCGTGGACTGGCGCACTGAGCACGGCAGGTTCGCCACCGTCGACGAGCTCGCCGAGGTGAGTGGCATCGGCGAGAAGATCTTCGCCCAGCTCCAGTCGAAGGTCAC
Organism: Pedococcus sp. P2_E4; assembly: GCF_056403935.1. Classification (NCBI taxonomy): domain Bacteria; kingdom Bacillati; phylum Actinomycetota; class Actinomycetes; order Micrococcales; family Intrasporangiaceae; genus Pedococcus; species Pedococcus sp. P2_E4. The sequence goes on from NZ_JBFUEO010000027.1 coordinate 33,497, forward strand.
CGTGTGAGGGCGCGCGTCCTCGACCTGCGGCTGTTGCTCCCCGCCCTGGCGGCGTGGAGCGTCGGTGCGGTCGCGCTGTCGCAACCGGCATCGACAGTCCTGGTCGGTGCGGGGGTGTCCGCCCTGGGGGCTGCGCTCCTGGTGTGGCGTGGACCAGCCCGCTGGGGGCAGCTGCCACAGCTGGGTCTCGGCGCCGTCGCCCTGGTCCTGGTCGCGACGGCGAGCCATGCGGCGGTCCGCGAGTCGGGGCCGGTGCCCGGCCTGGCTGCCGAGCACGCCGTCGTCACCCTCGAGGGCGTGGTCGCCACGGACCCGATGGTGTTGCGCAGCAGGGGAGCGCAGCAACCCCTGGTGCGCCTCACGCTCCACGTGGACTCCGTGACCGGACGGGGAACGAGGACGACCGTGGCCACGCCCGTGCTCGTCTCGGGCGGTGCTGACTGGCAGTCGGTCCGTTGGCGGGAGCGCGTGCGCGTCACCGGCAAGCTGACCGCGGCCGAGCCCGGCGACGACGTGGTCGCCGACCTGCGAGCGCGGGGCGCACCGCAGCGGCTGGCCGCCCCCGGCCTCGTCGCGCGGGGTGCCGAACACCTGCGCGCCGGGCTGCGCCGCGCCGCAACTCCACTGCCGGATGACGCGCGGGGACTGCTGCCGGCCCTTGTCATCGGCGACACGAGTCGGACCCCGCAGGACCTCACCGACGCCATGCTCGCGACGGGCATGACCCACCTGTCGGCTGTCAGCGGCAGCAACGTCGCCGTCATCCTGGCCTTCGCGCTGGGCGGCTGCGCCGTGTTCGGGGTGCCACGCCGCTGGCGACCGGCTGTCGCCGCGATCGTGCTCGCGGGCTTCGTCGTGCTGGCTCGCCCCGAGCCGAGCGTCATCCGTGCGGCCACGATGGGCGCCATCGGCCTCGTCGGCCTCAGTCGTTCCCGGCGGGGCGCGGGAGTCCCGGTCCTCGCGGGTGCTGTGCTCGTCCTGCTGTGCGTCGACCCGTGGCTGAGCCGGTCGTACGGCTTCGCGCTGTCCACGCTGGCGACGTTGGGCCTGCTGCTGTTCGTGCGGTCATGGGGCGACGCCATCGGCAGCGTCCTGCCTGCTCGCGTCCGGTCGTGGGGGCAGGCGATCGCCATCCCCGTCGCTGCACAGGCCATGTGTGCGCCTGTCGTGGTGCTGCTGCAGGGGTCGGTGTCGGTGGTGGGCGTCCTGGCCAACCTGCTGGCCGCCCCGCTGGTCGCACCCGCGACGATCGCCGGGGCCGCAGCCGCCGCGGTGGCTCCGATCTGGCCCTTCGCCGCGACGGTGCTGTGCTGGGTGGGCGCGCTCCCCGCCCTCGGGATCGCCTGGGTCGCCCGCACCTGCGCGACGATTCCCGGTGGCACCCTCCCGTGGCCCGACGGCGCGGTCGGCGCAGTGCTGCTGGCCGTCGTGACCGCCGGCATCCTCGTGACCGGATCGTGGTGGGCCGCCGGGGCCCGCCGACACCCGGTCCGGGCTCTCGGCCTCTGCCTGCTGGTGACCGCGGCGGCGGCACCGACATCATCGGCGACGTGGCCGCCGCAGGGCTGGCGGTTTGTGGCCTGCGACGTCGGGCAGGGCGACGCGCTGGTGCTCGCGACGACCCCCGGCCACGCCGTGCTCGTCGACGCAGGTCCCGACCCGGCCCCGGTCGACCAGTGCCTCACGCGGCTCGGGGTCGACGTGCTCGACTCGGTCCTGCTGACGCACTTCCACGCCGACCACGTCGACGGCCTGGTCGGGGCCGTCAGCGGTCGCGAGGTCAGGGAGATCCTGGCGTCCCCGGTGCGGGACCCGCCCGAGCAGTGGGCGCAGGTGCAACGCCTGGCCGGCGCACGCGGCATACCGATCCGCGATGTGGCGGCGGGCGACCACCTGCGCTGGCAGGGGGTCTCGGCCGACGTGTGGTGGCCGGCCCGGCGCATCGCGGCGGGCTCGGTGCCCAACAACGCCAGCGTGGTGCTGGCCGTTCGCTCGGGAGACCTCGACCTGTTGCTCTGGGGCGACGTCGAACGCGAGGCGGGGCATGCCGTCCTGCTCCAGCTGCGCCGCGACCCCGACATGGCCGCGCGCTCCTTCGACGTCGTCAAGGCACCCCACCACGGTTCGGCCAACCTCGACGAGGACGTCATGGCGCAGACGCCGGCGCCGGTGGCGGTGGTCAGCGTGGGGCAGGACAACGACTACGGGCACCCGTCCGACAAGGCGCTGGCCGTGCTCCGTCGGGGTGGCTCGGCGGTGTTCCGCACCGACCAGCGCGGAGACATCGCGGTGCTCTCGGTCGACGGCCAGCCGGCCGTCACCTGGCGACGGCGGTGACCTGACGTGGGGCTAGGTGCTCGCGAGGACGCGGGGCGGCATGGTCGCCGCCTCCGACAGGGCCTGCATCGTGGCCTGCACGGCAGGCACCCGCTGCAGGTCGGCCGTCGTGACGACACTGATGGTGCGTCGCGAGGCCGGCTCGATCGGCACCGTGACGACGTCGTGGTGGTGGGCCGTGCGCAGGATGAGGTCGGGGATGAGCGCGACCCCCAGGCCCTCGGCGACCAGGCCGAGCACCGCGACGTAGTCCTCGGTCTCGAACCCGACGTGCGGCGAGAAGCCGGCGGCCGAGCACATCTGCAGCAGGTGTCCGCGGCAGCGCGGGCAGCCCGCGATCCAGTTCTCGCCCGCGAGCGCCGAGAGCTCGACGACGTCGCAGTCGGCCAGCGGGTGGCTGCGGGGCAGAGCGAGCTTCACGTCGTCGTCGAGCAGCTTCTCCGTGATGAACAGGTCCATGTCCTCCTCGCCACGGCCGAGGTCGGTGCCCTCGTAGGCGAAGGCGACGGCCAGGTCGCACTCACCGGCCCGCAGCGCGGCGAGCGACTCGGGCGGCTCCGCCTCGGTGAAGGTCACCTGCACGTCGGGGAAGCGCTGCTTGACCAGCGCGAGGGCCCGCGGCACGAGGGTGGCCGAGCTGGAGGGAAAGGCCATGAGGCGCACCCGGCCGGCCCGTAGACCGGCGATCGCGGCGACCTCCTCCTCGGCGGCGTCGAGGGCGGCGAGCACCGTGACAGCATGCCGGGCGAGCACCTGTCCGGCCTCGGTGAGCCGGACGTTGCGGCCCACCCGCTCGACCAGCACGGTGCCGGTGCGCTGCTCGAGGCGGCGAACCATCTGCGAGATGGCGGGCTGGGAGTACCCGAGCGCGAGGGCAGCCCCGGTGAAGCTTCCCTCGTCGGCGATGGCCTTCATGACCCGCAGGCCGGCAGCGTCGATCATGGCGCAGAGCATAACCGATGGTTATCCAAGTGAACACATTGTGACGCGCACGTGATGGGTCGGACGGTGCGCGGATGTCCCACACGTCTGCTTTCATCGGGGCACGATGAAGCCCGAACCCACCGCCACGACCCAGGCCCGCGATGCCGATGCCCAGGCCGACGCCGCCGACCCCGGTGCCCGGCCGAGGCACCGCGAGGGCACGGCCCTGTGCCTGTCCGGTGGGGGCTACCGCGCGGCGCTGTTCCACCTCGGCGCCGTACGACGGCTCAGCGAGCTGGGCGTACTCGCGGGGCTCACCACGGTCAGCGGCGTCTCCGGTGGGTCGATCGTCGCCAACCTCCTGGCCGACCCGCGGCTCGAGTTCCCCGCGGGCGGCGTCGTCGGCGGTTTCGACGAGCTCGTCGCCGAGCCCCTGCGCCGGCTCGCCTCCCGCAACATCCGCACCCCAGCCCTGCTGTCCAAGCTCCGACCGTGGCGCTGGGCCGCGCCCGACGCAGCCATCCGGGCGCTCGCCGACGAGCTCGTCGAGAGCGTGCCCTGGTGGTCGACCCCGTTGCGCGACAACGGCGTTGCCGGACCGGCCATCATCACCGGGGCCACCGAGATCGGCTACGGCGTCAACTGGGTCTTCGAGGACCCCACCGCCCACCGTCCCCATGGACGGGTGGGGGACTACCGCCTGGGGTATGCCGCGCCGCTGGCCGACGTGCGGATCGCCGACGTCGTGGCGGCCTCCTGTGCCTTCCCGCCGTTCTTCGCGCCCATGGTGTTCGACGGCGCGGCGATGCGGCTCACCGGCGGCAGCAAGGGACTCGAGTCGCCCGAGGCGCGACAGGCGATCCTGCGACACATCCGGCTCACCGACGGCGGCATCTACGACAACCTGGGCCTCGAACCGGTCTGGAAGTCCCACCGCACCGTGCTCGTCAGCGACGGCGGCGCGGTGTTCCGGGCGCGCACGGAGCGGACGGTGGTCGGCCGGATGCTGCGGATCCTGGGCATCGCCACCACCGGCGGCCAGTCCGTGCGGAGCCGCTGGTTGCACGCCTCGTTCGCGAGGGACGTCGTCGCAGGCACGTCGTGGGCGCTCGATGCCGTGGTCGAGGGGTGCTACCCGCGCGAGACCACCGAGCTGATCAACGCGGTGCGCACGGACCTCGACGCGTTCTCGACCCACGAGCAGCAGGTCCTCGAACGCCACGGCTACCTCGTCGCCGACCACCACGTCCGCGACCACGTCCCGCACCTCGTCACCCGTGACGCCCCGCCCGCCCCGCCTCACCCGGCTGTCGCCGACCCCGCCGTGGCCGACGCTGCCCTGCGGGACTCCGCGCGCCGCCGCCTCCTCGGCCGCATGAGCCCCTGAGCCGCGCCGCACGTACCCTGTTGAGGTGTCCCAGCCCGTCACCAGCGCCGCGCCCGTCACCACGGCGGCTCTCGACGTCGCTGTGGCGCCCCGAGCCGCCGCCTCGCTCGAGGCGGTGGCCGAGCTGGTCTCCGCGGGCAACGTCCTGGCCCTGACCGGCGCCGGCATCTCGACCGAGTCGGGCATCCCCGACTACCGGGGGCCGGACGGCGAGCGCCGGGTGACGCCCATGCAGCTGTCCGAGTTCACCGGGTCCTCCCAGGCGCGCCAGCGTTACTGGGCGCGGAGCTACGTCGGTTGGCAGCGCTTCAACCGGGCCAGGCCCAACGCCGGGCACGAGGCCGTCGCCGCGCTCCAGCAGGCCGGGTTCGTCGGCCCGGTCATCACCCAGAACGTCGACGGCCTCCACCAGGCCGCAGGGGCCACCGACGTCACCGAGCTGCACGGCTCGCTCGCCAAGGTCGTGTGCCTCACCTGCGGGGACCGCACCTCGCGCTGGGACCTCGACGAGCGGATGCGCGTGGCCAACCCCTCCTTCGAGGTCACCAGCGACGAGATCCGTCCCGACGGCGACATCGTCCTGAACGAGCTCGACGTGTCGACGTTCCAGACCCCGCTGTGCCTCGTCTGCGGGCGCGACACCCTCAAGCCCGAGGTCGTGTTCTTCGGTGAGTCGGTCCCGAAACCGTTGGTGGAGAGCTGTTTCCAGCTCACCGAGGCGGCCAGCGCGATCCTCGTCCTCGGCTCCAGCCTCAAGGTCATGAGCGGCTACCGGTTCGTCCGCAGGGCGGCCGCACACGGCATACCGGTCGCGATCATCACGCGCGGCCCCACCCGCGGTGACGCGCAGGCCACCCTCCAGCTCGACGCGCCGCTCGGGCCCACTCTCACCGCACTCGTCCAACGCCTCGCCGCCTGACGGCAGAGGCGGGTCAGCCGGTGGGGCGGCGCGCGACGAGCACGGTGTCGATGGCGTCGCCACCGTCGGTGGGGCGGACGATCTCCTCGCAGCGCTCGACCTCGAGGCCGACCGCCGCGGCCCGCAACCCCTCGACCGTCTGCAGCAGCGACGGGTCGGACGGGCCGCCGACACCCTCGGTGAGGTTGCGCAGCGCGTGACCGACCACGACCAGCGCGCCGCCCGGTGCGAGCCACGTGGTCGTGCGGGTGAGCACGTTCTCGGACAGGTGCAGATAGGCCGCCAGGATGAGGTCGTATGCCGCGTGGCTCGGGGGGTGCCACGAGCGGGCGTCCGCCACGACCCAGTCGACGCGCAGGCCGCGGTTGGTGGCCTCCTTCTCGCCCTTCGCCAGACCGACCGCCGAGAAGTCGACGGCGGTCACCCGCCAGCGCTTCTGGGCCAGCCAGACCGCGTGGCGTCCCTCACCCGCGCCGAGGTCCAGCGCCCGCCCCGGTGGCCAGTCGCCGACGATCCGGGCGACCTCGAGGTTCGGGGTCGCGCTCCACACGCGGTCGGTCGAGGCGTACCGCTCGTCCCACAGCTCCTGGCGGTTCACCGGTCCGGTCGACGTCGAGCCGTGGTCGTGGCCGTGGCGGTCCTGGACCCGGTGCCCGTGCTCGTGGTCGTCGGGGTGCACCGGCCCGGGCTCAGTGGAGTCCGTGGCGCCGGTCGGGTGCGAACCCTCCGTGTCCATCCCCCTAGCATCGCCGATATGACGAGCACCGCCAGTGGGAGCGAGACATGAGCGCTGCGCCGGTCCGCGTGCGCGACGCCGCCCCCGAGGACCTGCCGGCGATGGCCACGATCTACGACGAGCAGGTCCGCACGTCGGTGGCGACGTTCGACACGGAGCCGCGCGGCGCGGCCTACCTCGGCGAGAAGCTCGCCCACGCAGGAGGCGGCGACATCGTCCTCGTGGCCCACGCTGGCGACGAGGTGCTCGGCTACGCCTTCTCGGGGCCGTTCCGTCCCCGGCCCGCCTACGACGGCACCAAGGAGGTGTCGGTCTACGTGGCCGCGACGGCCCGTGGCCGAGGTGTGGCGCGGGTCCTGTACGCCACCCTGCTGGAGCGGCTGGATGGGCTGGCGCACGTGCACACGCAGGTGGCCGTGATCGCCCTGCCCAACGACGCCAGCGAGGCCCTGCACCGGGCGTTCGGGTTCGAGCAGGTCGGCGTGCTGCGCGAGGTGGGTCGCAAGTTCGGCCGATGGGTGGACACCGCCTGGTACCAGAGGATGCCTCCTCCGTCCGGTCAGTCCTGAGGACACCACTGGCGTGTCGCGCTCTTGCGCGGCACTCTCGTGATGACGGCGTGCGGCAGACGACAAGGAGCAGTGATGGGCGCGACCGGACCCGGACCGTTCGACAACGACGACGCACTCGACTTCCTCGACGAGCTCGAGGACGCCGACCCAAGTGAACGCCGAGGACTCGTGGAGTCGGCGATGGGTCAGGTCGTGCGTTCCCAGGACTACATCGAGGCGCCGGTGATGTCCCAGGCGCTGGCCGCGGCGGTCCTCGTCTCGGCCTGCGACGACTTCGAGTCGGTGGCGGGGGAGAACAACGTGCCCGCCTGGGTGGACGACGAGCCCCTCGATGTCGACGACCGCCTCGAGGAGCTGGCGACCGCGCTGCTGCGCCGCGTCCTGGACCCCGACGACAACGAACTCTACGAGCTGTGGGCCGACGCCCGCGACGGCGGCGAGAGGTTCACGTCGCGGGTGACCCATTACCTGGATGCATTGGGGGAGTAGGCGCCCCGGGCGATCCGGCCGACCCGGGCGGTCCGGCCGACTCGGCCGAACCGCCGAGGGGTTGGACAAGATGTGGCTTCAGGTGGAGCGCGGCGTCGACCTCGTCCTGCCGCAGGTGCGCCGTGCACCTGGCGGCGGCCTCCATGAGGTCGGCGAGCAGCTCGATCTCGCTGCCGAGGGCGTGGTCGGTCAGCTCCGGGTCGGGCTGGGTCTCCATGTCGGCACAACGCGCGCCGCGGGCGGCCGTTATGGCCACGCGCGGCGCGGGGCGTGGATGTGACCGTTCGGCTGATCTGCCCTCGTCCGAACGGCCGATGGCCCGTGTCACGCCGACCTGGGGAGCTCAGACGCGGCGCAGGACCGCGGTGACCTTGCCGAGGATGGTCGCATGGTCTCCGTCGATGGGGTCGAAGGCCTCGTTGTGCGGCATCAGCCAGACCTTGCCGTCCTTGCGCTTGAACGTCTTGACGGTGGCCTCGTTGTCGAGCATGGCCGCGACGATGTCGCCGTTGTCTGCGGTCGGCTGCTGGCGGACGACCACCCAGTCCCCGTCGCAGATGGCCGCGTCGACCATGGAGTCACCCACGACGCGCAGCAGGAAGAGCTGGCCCTCGCCGACGATCTGCTTGGGCAGCGGGAAGACCTCCTCGACGGACTCCTCGGCCATGATCGGCACACCCGCAGCGATCCGGCCCAGGACGGGGACGTAGGACGCCTCGGGTCGGGCGTCGCCCGAGCCGGTCTCGTCGAAGGTGGCGCTGTCGTCGTCGGGAGCCGCGCCGCCTCGATAGCCCCGGGTGTCGGCCGGCGCGTCGGGCGACACGACCTCGATCGCGCGCGGCCGGTTGGGGTCGCGGCGCAGGAAGCCCTTGCGCTCGAGCGTCGAGAGCTGGTGGGCGACCGAGCTGGGGGAGGTGAGGCCGACGGCCTCGCCGATCTCGCGCAGGCTGGGCGGGTAGCCCCGGCGGTCGACCGAGTTGCGGATCACCTCGAGCACCCGTCGCTGCCGGACGGTGAGACCGTCGCCGCCGTCGCGGTCGGGCAGCTGCTTGACGTTGTCCTCGCTCATGGTGCTCCTCACTCTCGCGTCGGGTGCGCTGACGTGCGGTCGGACCCCACTGTCAGTGGCCTCTGGTGTGCTGTGAGGCATGAACACAGCCTACGGCGTTCGAACGCCTGTGCCAAACATGTGTTCGACGCGTGTCTTGATTCGTTCGAACATGCGTGCTAGAAATCAGTCACACAGTCTTTCGGACATCCGTTCGATCGGCCGGCAGATGGAGGATCCGATGAGTGCAGCAGTCGCCTGGGACGTCGCCCCCGCACCCCTGCGGGTGCCGGTCCGACCGGCTCGTCCGCGGTTGGTTGCCGTGCCGTGTGGACCGCAGGCGCAGGAGCAGGCGCCGGTTGCGCCCTCCACCTCGCTTCGGCTCACCAGGGCCGGCCGGCTCGCGATCACCGCGACCGTCGCGGCGGTGGTCCTCCTGCTCGCCATCACGATGTTCTCCGGCGGCGCGTCTGCGACCGTCATCGACCACTCCACGACGGTGACGTCCGGTCAGACGCTGTCCGACATCGCGGTGCGCGAGCTCCCGCAGCTCCCTGTCGCCGACGCGGTCGCGCGTCTCCAGGTCGCCAACGACCTCACGAGCTCCAACATCCACGCCGGCCAGACGCTGCTCATCCCCGCCATAGGCTGATCCGTCACCCGAGCAGCTGCTGAGCAGATGACGTCGGCGGACGCGTCGGCCGAATAGACGACTGGGCCGAAGGCCGCGTACGCCTGCGGTACTACGCGTTGTCCCCGATGTGCCCGTGGTTGAGCCCGAGGACTGTGGGTGCATGCACACCACACTTCGCACAGCGGCCACCGTTGCCGCAGCTGCCGGGCTGGCCCTCATCGGGGGAACGCCGGCCCTTGCCGACAGCGGCACCAGGACGTCGTTCACCGTCGACACCCAGTTCGTCGACGGACCCAGCGACATCGTCGCCGCGACCGGCCCGCTGGCGGTATGCACCCAGGTCTCCGACCTGGAGAACTTCGGCGAGCAGAAGTCCCACAACCAGATCGAGTTCTCGGGGGTCAAGGAGCTCACCTGCGGCACCGCCACGGTCACGGTGGGCTACCGCGCCTTTATCACGCTGCCGGCGCTGCAGACCGAGGTCGTTCCCGCCGGTGGCGGCTACAGGACGATCGGCGACTGGTGGGTCATCGCCTCGACCCTCCCCGGGGTCTCCTCCGGTGGCGGGAAGCTCACCGGCGACAACCGGACCTGCACGCTCGACGAGGGCTCTGTCGGCTGCATCACCGACTCGTTCCGCGGCGTCGTCTCCTGAGCGGTCGCGGCATCTGCCCCGTCAGCGGTCGGCGCGGCGCGGCCGTCGCGCCGGGTGGCCCAGCTCGCCACCCCAGAGGTGGGGCGTGCCCTCGTTCTCGACGTACGACAGGTCACGCCCCAGGAAGCGGGCCAGCCGCCCGGCGGCGAGCCCCACGTGCTCACGCCCCTCGGCGTCGACGCCGGGCGCCAGCCGCACCTCGACGTCGACCACGTCCGGGCGGACGGTACGCTTCCACAGCCCGACATTCGCGCGGTCCAGGACGACCCACGCCCAGAACGGATCGGTGTGCTCGGCATAGGGGTGGTCGGGCAGGGACGGGAAGTTCACCTGCGGATAGCTGAGCACGACCTCGTCATAGGTCGGGAACAGGTATGCCGCGGGCGCGGCCGAGCTGGTGCGGCGCACCTGCGCCGGGTCGAACCAGTGCGGGATGCCCTCGACCTCGACCTGCTCGAGGTCGTCACCGATCTCGGCCAGCGCGGCTTTCGTGTCGCTGATGGTGAGGGTGGCCCAGCGGGTGAAGTCCTTGATCGTCGTCGGACCGTGACCGGCGACGTAGCGCCGGACGAGCTCGACCACGGCCTCGTCGCGGGTGCGCGTCGGCGTCGGCGCGATGACCTCGTCGACGAGGGCGTAGGAGTGGTGGACGCCCTTCATCGGCCCGGAGCAGACCAGGCCCTGGAGCTCGGCGACCAGCAGGAGGTGACCCAGCTGCTCGCCCGGCTTGATCGGCGAGCGGCGGTCGACGAAGGCCTCGCCGAGCTCGGGTCGGGTGCGGAACTGCTTGTCCTGCAGCAGGGTGCAGAGCAGGTCGATCCCGTCCGACATGCGTCGCCGCTCGTCGAGCCCCAGCTGTCGGTGCCTGGCCGCCATGCTCGACAGGACCCTGGGGGAGGTCAGCTCGAGGATCCACCGCAGGTCCTCGGGGGCGACGAAGTGCCACGTGGGTCGCAGGATGTGCGTGCGCACGAAGGCGCCGGCGTCGAACTCGCGCTGAACCGCGGCATACGTGTCGCGCTTGGTGCGCAGCGACAGGGAGAAGAACGCGTGGTCGCGCTCCTGGCTCTGGACGCAGGTGAGCAGCCGTACGGCATCGGCTGCCCGCGGCAGGCGAGCCGAGGACAGCCGTTGCGTGCCGAGGCGCTGGGCGAGGACTCGTGCGGTGTCCATGGCGGCATCCTCTCGAAGTCCACCGACAGGTGCGCGACGATGGAGGGATGGAGCAGAGCGTCACGGTCGACATCGCGGCACCACCGGAGCGGGTCTGGGAGGTGCTGACCGATGTGGAGTACTGGTCGGAGTGGACCGAGACGGTGACCTGGGTGCGCCGGCTCGACGAGGGCCCCCTGCGACAGGGGTCGCGGGCCAGGATCCTCCAGCCCAAGATCCCGGAGACCGAGTACGTCGTCACGGAGCTCGAGCCGGGGCGGTCGTTCACCTGGGTCGCCACCGGACCCGGGACGACCACGACGGCTCGGCACGAGGTCGAAGCCTTGGCGGGCGGGGGCAGCCGGGTGCGGCTGGCTGTCGAGCTGAGTGGCTGGCTCGGGTCGGTGATGGGCCGGTTCTACCGCGGGCTGACCGACCGCTACCTGGCGAACGAGGCCGCCGGGCTGAAGGCGCGCAGCGAGGGCGAGCGATGAGTTCCGGCCACTGGTCGGGTCGGTAGGGGTGACGCCAGCAGGGAACAGCCCACCAGGAGGCACCACATGAGCAAGGTCTTCGCCAGCATCACCACCTCGGTCGACGGCTACGTCACCGGACCCGACGACGGCCCCGGCAAGGGACTGGGCGAGGGCGGCGAGCGGCTGCACTACTGGGTGTTCGGCGGCCCGTGGTCGTATGACGCCGAGCCCGAGGGCGAGCCGGGCGCCACGCTCGGTGGGGTCGAGAAGGAGTGGATGGACGCCGCGTTCGGCCGGATGGGGGCGGCCGTTGCCGGGCGCACGATGTACGAGGCAGCCGGGCACTGGGGCGACACCAACCCGTGGGGCGTCCCGTGCTTCATCGTCACGCATCGCCCCGAGGACCAGCCGGAGGGCGACGACTTCGTGTTCGTCGACGGACTCGCGGAGGCGGTCGAACGGGCCCGGGCCGCCGCGGGGGACAAGGACGTCAGCCTCGGTGGCGGGGCCGACGTGATCCGCCAGGCGCTCGAGCTCGGCCTCGTCGACGACCTGTCGATCGTCATCGCGCCACTGGTGCTCGGGGGTGGCAAGCGGCTCTTCGAGGGGTTCACCAAGGACCTCGAGCTCGAGCACCTGGGCGTGCGCCAGTCCCAGTACGCCACGTTCATCGACTACGCCGTCAAGCGCTGAACCCTCCCGATGGGTCGGATGACCCATGCGGCGCCGGGGCAGGGTGGATGGTTCTCCCGACGCGGCGCGGCCCTCCGCGTTCCTAGCGTCGAGGCATGAGCACACACCTCGAAACCATCGTGATCGGAGCCGGCCAAGCTGGGCTCGCCACGGCCTACGAGCTGGGGCAGGCGGGGCGGGACTGCCTCGTCCTCGACGGCGCGAGCCGGGTAGGCGACCACTGGCGGCACCAGTGGGACTCCCTGCGGCTGTACAGCCCCGCGCGCTACGACTCGCTGCCCGGGCTGCCGTTCCCCGGCGACCCGTGGCACTTCCCGGGCAAGGACGAGGTGGCCGACTACCTCGAGACCTATGCGCGCCAGCACGCGCTGCCCGTCCGCCTCGACACCCGGGTCAGCCGGCTGTCGGTGGCTCCAAGCGGCGAGTACCTCGTCGAGACCCAGGCCGGCGACTACCTGGCCGACAACGTCGTGGTCGCGACGGGGACGTTCGGGCGGACGCCGAACGTGCCCGGCTTCGCCGCCGACCTCGACCCCGGCATCCACCAGCTGCACTCCAGCTCCTACCGGCGCCCGTCGCAGCTCCCTGACGGCCCCGTCCTCGTCGTGGGGGCGTCGCACTCCGGCTTCGACGTGGCGTACGAGGTCGCCCTCGACCACCCCACGATCCTCGCCGGGCGCGGCCACGGGCAGATCCCGGTCCCGCACGGGTCGCGCCGGTTCAACCTCATGCTTCCCGCGATCTGGTTCGTCTGGGGCCATGTCCTGAACCGGCGGAACCCGGTGGGGCGCAAGGAGATGGAGGAGATCCGCTTCCACGGTGGACCGGCTCTGCGGGTGCGCAGCGAGGACCTCTCGAGTCGCGGTGTGGAGCGCGTCGAGGACCGGGTCACGGGTGTCGACGGGGGCCGGCCAGTGCTCGGTGGCGACCGGGTGGTCGACGTCGCGACGGTGGTGTGGGCCACTGGCTTCCGCCAGGAGTTCGGCTGGATCGACGTGCCGGGCGTGGTCGGAGACGACGGGTGGCCCCGCGAGGAGCGGGGCGTGGTGGCCGACGCGTCGGGCCTGTACTTCTGCGGCCTGTCGATGCAGAGCTCGTTCCGCTCGATGCTCATCGGCGGGGTCGGGGCCGATGCGGCCCACGTGGCCCGCCAGATCGCGGCACGGTCGTCCCGGGCGGTCCGGGACTCGCGCGCCGCGGCCTGAGTGGGGGTGTCTGCGATGACCACCACCCGCACCTCGACCTCGGCCCTGACCCGGACCGGCGGCGACGACCCCACCCTGCGCTGGCTGGCGCGGGCCGGCATCGTCGGTCCGGTCCTGTTTACGGCCACCTTCCTGGCCCAGCAGTGGGCGCGACGTGACACCTACGACTGGGTCGCCGAGCCGGTGAGCAACCTCGAGGCGGGCCCGCACGGTTGGGTCCAGCAGGCGAACTTCGTGGTCTTCGGCGTGCTGATGGCCGCCTTCGCCGTGGGGATGGCGCGGGCGATGGCGCCCGGCAGGGCGTCGGGTGTGGCGCCGGGTAGGGCGCCGGGTACGGCGCAGGGTGTGGCGGGGGGCAGGCCAGGTGGGGTCGGCGGGTGGCTGCCCCGGGTCGGTCCGGCCCTCCTGGGCCTGTCCAGTGCCGGGTTGTTCCTCGCCGCGGTATTCCCCTTGGAGCAGGACGGGCACGGGGTGGTGTACGACCCGGGTCTGCACTTCGTGGCAGGGGTGACCTTCTTCCTCAGCTCCGGGCTGGCCCTGCTGGCCCTGTCGCGCGGCCTGGCCGGCGACGCCCGGTTCGGCCGGCTACCGCGCTACGCGCTGGTCGCGGGCCTGCTGGCCTTCGCGGGCTTCGTGGTGATGGGCGCGTTCGTGATCCCCGACGGTGCGCCCCTGCACCCGTATGCCGGCGTGGCCCAGCGTGTGGTCATCGTCACCGTCACGTTCCCGTGCCTGGTCGTGCTCGCCGCCCGGCTGCACCGAGTCGCCGCCTCGGATCACTGACAGGCGGGATGGATGCGACAACGGGTCGGGTCGGTGCCGGACGCCCTCGGGAGCCGAAGGGCTGACCCGCGGACGACGGGTCGCGCGTATCCTCCGAGTGGAGGTACCCGCGATGGGCGTCGTGGACGAGCTGCTCAGGGCCCGCGAGACGTACGAGCGTGGCGACTGGGTCGCCGCGTTCCAGACGTGGTCCGAGGTCGAACCGGGGTCCCTCGACGCCGCCGACCAGACCCGGCTGGCCTACACGGCATACTTGCTCGGTCGTCGCGAGGAGTGCCTCGCCGCGCTGCAACGGGCCTTCAAGGCCGAGGTCGACGCGGGTGAGGCAGCGTCGGCCGCCCACTGCGCGATCTGGCTCGCGATGGTGCACTCGCGGTCCGGCGAGCTGTCGGTGGGTGGCGGTTGGGCGGCGCGAGCGCAGGGACTGCTCGCCGAGGCGGGCGACGTCGTCGAGCGCGGCTACCTCACGTTCCTGCAGATGCACCGTCACATCGGCCAGCACGAGTGGGCCGACGCCTTCGCCTGCGCCGTCGAGGCGACCGCGACGGGCAAGCGGTTCGGCGACGCCGACCTCACGGCACTCGGGCTCGCTGCGCAGGGCAGGCTGACGCTCTACACCGGATCGGTCCCCGCAGGGCTGGCGTTGTTCGACGAGGCGATGACGTCGGTCGCCTCGGGGGAGGTGTCACCGGTCTGGGCGGGCGACATCTACTGCCTCATGATCGAGGGCTGCCAGGAGGTCTCGGACTTCGGTCGGGCCGCCGAGTGGACCGAGGCGCTCACGCAGTGGTGCGACCGTCAGCCTGGGCTCGTGCTCTACACCGGTCAGTGCGCCGTCCACCGTGGCCAGATCATGGCGCTGCGCGGTGCGTGGGCCGAGGCGCTCGAGGAGTTCGGGCTGGCCGTCGACCGGTACGTCGTCGCCGACGCCACGCAGGCGTGCGGCCTGGCCCTCGCCGAGCAGGGAGACCTGTTCCGGCTGCGCGGAGAGTATGCCGCCGCTGACGCCGCCTATGCGCAGGCCGGCACCTACGGCCACGAGGCCCAGCCGGGGATGGCCTTGCTGTGGCTCGCGCAGGGTCGCACCGAGGCCGCCCATGCCGCCGTGAGCCGGATGCTCGCCGAGCAGCAGAGCGCGGTGAGTCGCTCGCGGCTGCTGCCAGCGGCCGTGCAGGTGCTGCTCGCGGCGGGCGACATCGACGGTGCGCAGGAGTGTGCCGGCGAGCTGGGCACGGTCGCGCTGGCCTTCGGCTGTGCGGCCGTCACCGCGGAGGCGCACGACGCAGCCGGGGCGGTGCG